>JADHNX010000297.1 GCA_016779365.1 Planctomycetaceae bacterium | reverse complement strand
AAATTCCCGGTATCGGAAACGGTGGTCGTCCGGTTGACGTCGACGGCGATGGAAACCTCGACATTCTGATTGGAGTGTTTACTTCCGACAAAGTGATCGCACTGTTTGGAAACGGAGACTTCACCTTCCGCCCTGCGCAGCTCATTCCCGTCGGCGGGATGGCGATTCAACCAGCCGCTGTAGATATTGGCTCCGTCGCTGTTGATAGCAACGGGAAAAGAATTCTCGGGGCGCCCGACGGTGTGATCGACTTGATCGCGCCGCTAGGATCGGAAGGCGAAACTGGCATTTCGGTTCTCCCTGGAATTGCTGACGGGGAAGGCAACTTTGTTTCGTTTGGCGATCCGATTTTTGTTCCGGGACCGGAGAGTGCAACGCAACTTGAGATTGTCGATCTCGACGCGGACGGTCTGCAGGACATCATCGTCGGAGATTTTGACGGCCTGACGCTGATTTTTGGAGCCGAGCCTCAACGGGCATTGAACACAACAGTGGCAACGGCTCGTAACCTTGGATTGATTGCACATCATGTTGAGCCAACTCGGACGATCACTTCTCAGACAAAGAATGCGTATTTCAAGTTGCAGGTTCCAGTCGAAGCGGTGCCTGAAGCTGGCGATCAGATCATTGATTTCGGAGGATTCTTCGAAGCGGAAGGCGGAGAAGGGCTGAGCATGGAAGTGCTCAATTCAAGTGGAAACGTCATAGCTTCGGGCGAGCGTTTTCGTTTGCGAGTTCAGCAAGGTGAGGAACTGATCGTTCATGTCTTCGGCGTTGAAGATGGCAATGGAGTCTCCGGGACCGGTGCGTACTCGCTGAACATCAACGTTCTTCCTCAGGTTGTGTCGGTGTCGGCCGAACCGTTGCTGCCCGGAACCGAGGGGCAACCCGGTGGCCCGACAGGGCTACTGGTACTCACTTTACAGGGGGACCGGCTCGATCAGGAAGTGGCAGAAGATCCCAGTAACTACACCGTGACATTCCTGGGAGCGGACGACACCTTCGGCACGGCAGACGATCAAGTGATTCCGTTACGAGCCGACGATCCATCACGGCAACCGGTGATTGCGAATCCAAGTTCCAACGTCGATGCTTCCAGCGGTCAGACCTTCGCGACCGCGATTCGGCAAACGGTGACGCTGGTATTTGATCAGGCTTTGCCGACCGGTTCATATCGCGTTGAGATTTCGCCAGTTGTTCAAACAAGATCGTTCAACGGCACCGAGATGGCGCGGTTGGAATCCGATACTCAGTTTGGTGGTCACCCGGTGGTTTCGTTTGTAGCCGGTCAGATAGTCGAAGGGGCCGTGATCGAAGTTCAGGATCTAGTTCAGCCAGCGGGGGCACTCGGAAGTTTTCAGACCTTTGAGGACGGAACTTCATTCCTGACTCAGCTTCAGAACGACCTGAGCTTTCTGCTCGACAATCTGCTGACAGAGTTCGGCGACGCCGACGCAATCACGCCGGCGATTCTGAATCAGATTACTGATCGATTCAAAGTGGCGATTGGCAGTCTTCGGCAGCGTCTGACTTCAATGCTGATAGTGTTTCTCGATCCGGTTTCGCTGGAGCTCGTTGACCCTGGAAACAACCGCGTCACGTTTGACCTTCAGACCAACGAAGTGCAGCGTTCGATCCCGAATGCATTTGTCGAAGTTGGCGGCAATGTCGAGATCGTTGTTATTCCGAACGTTAACGGTCAGTACAGATTGGACGTGGCAGATGTTCCGCCATCCGCTCGCGGTGGCGTCGTCTTTCTCGGTCGTCAGAGAGAAATGGTGCAGACATTTACGAATGAGCTGCGTGGCGGGACACGCTCTTTCAACTTTGATCTGCGAGACAATCCGCCGATTCCTATTCCTGGATCTATCACTGCTGCGACTCAGTCTGCGATCAATTCCGGAGTGACGGCGGCACAACTTTCGCAGTTGTTGATTGCTCATACTCTTAGCTCGCTAACCAGCTCTGATGGTTCAGGCGAATTTTCGCTCAGTTCACTCGAAGTTTTTCTTGCTGCTCAGATGAACTCAGGAGATGGCAAAGAACATGATGATTCGACCAACGAGACGGAATCGTCAGAGGGCAATGCATTATGGGGCGAGCTTCTACGGATGCTGAGGCCCATCGTGGGTGGAGGAGATGAGGATGCGTTTGATGCTGAGATGACACCGGCAGAGTTGTTGCGGCGGTTTATCGAGAAAGTTCTTGAGCGGCAGAAGAACAAGAACGATCAGGCCGTCGAACGCGGCACGGACGCGAGCGTGCCTGAAGAAGCAGGGCAGAGCGGACAGGAATTTCCTCGCAAGGCTGAGAATGTTGACGAGCCCAAGGATCAAAAGGTCTCGGTGTCTGACATGCTCGAATTTCCGCCGCTGGACGAAGCGTTGCTGCGGTCGCATCTTAAATCGGTAAGCGAAACGCAATCCCAGGACTTCCAGTTAAAGGCCGCTGCGATTCCGTTTGGCGTGGCTGCAGGGCTTGTCATGGTTCCGACCCGCGAGGTTGGCATGCTCAGTCCTGGCGAGCGAATGGCGATGAAACCTCGGCTGCGAAAGCGAGTCCTGAAACGCCGTCCTTAGAATGGCTGCGTCCGTTCAAATGCAACCACCGATTCAAGAGCACTCAAAATGAGCAACGCTGACTCCGATCGGAAAGCCCGGATTGCTGAACTGATTGAAGAGTTTCGCCAGGCCGAAGCCACTGGTCAGCCATTGAATCGAGCTGCATGGCTATCTTCTAACGAGGAATATCGCCTCGACCTGGCTGAGTTTCTGAGTCGTCACAAACCAGATGTTCAAAGTCTGCTCGTCGATACAGGCGAGGCGGCAACTTATGTGATCCCAGGCGAGCATTCTGAATCGGCGGAGGGTTTCGAAACGATCGATGCATCCTGCGAATCAGTGGAGAACCAGGTTGCAGCGACGATGATGGACGATGGAAGTTCCAGGCCTGTGGGAGCCATCAATGACGTTGGCGATGCGGACAGTCAGTCAGTCGAATTAGACGAAACGATGCCTGGGAAAACGGTGGATGACGAACCGACAGGGACTATTGCCGACGAGATGGATGGCCGGACTCAGGTTCCGGAAGACTGTGACGCTACGATGATGGAAGCTCCCAAAGATGGGATAGTCTCTGAGGGGCAGGTTCAGATTGACGATTCCAGAATCAAGTCGACGCATTTCCGACAGAAACTCTCTGCAAAGGCTTTGGCCCGAGGCGAGCAGCCTTACAACCCGCCAGTTCTCGACGGCGATCGATACGAGCTGAATGACTTCGTTGCTCGAGGTGGTATTGGTGAAGTCTGGCAGGCTGACGATATGAGACTTGGGCGGCGAGTAGCGCTGAAGTCATTGCGTCGTGGTCGCGAAACGATGCGGGAAAGGTTTGTTCTTGAAGCGGAGCTGACCGGTCGGCTCGAACACCCCGGAGTGGTGCCGGTCTACGATCTCGCGCTGGATCGAAATGACGAGCCGTACTACGTCATGAAGTTCGTTCGCGGTCGGTCGATGAAGGATATGGTCAAGGCTTACTTTAAAAAGTCAAAACGAAGTCAGTCCAAGAACGTTGAGGGCGACATCGCAGACCATGATTCGCTCGAGTTGCAATTTCAGAGACTGCTCGACTCGTTTGTATCGCTGTGCGAAACGGTTGGCTATGCCCATGAACGGGGCATTATCCATCGCGACATTAAGCCGGAAAATGTCATGGTCGGAGCCTTTGGCGAGACGCTGGTTCTCGACTGGGGGCTGGCCAAGGATAAGTCTGCTCCCGAAGAGAAACTGGCTTCGCTGTCGGACATGCACCTCAGTTCGGCCGGTACGGAGACTCGAGCCGGTTCGGTGATGGGGTCGCCTGGGTACATGGCTCCTGAACTGGTCGAGGGGGAAGCTCATATTGCCGACGAGCGGACCGATATTTATCTGCTCGGCGCGTCGCTTTACGAGATCCTGACAGGCAAAGCACCACATCATAGCGGCAGTCTGACGGGGATGCTTGAGCGTGCCCGCGCCGGGACTCCCGATCCGCCGCGAGAACACAACCCGTCAGCTTCGAAAATACTTTCTGCCATCTGTCTGAAGGCCATGCAGAAGGCTCGTAACGATCGCTATGTGACGGCGATGGACATGGCACGCGATGTTAGAAGGTACCTGGCTGGTGAACCTGTCTCCGCGTATCAGGAGAACGCGTTTGAAAAAACTCTGCGCTGGGCGAAGAGGAATCAGAAGGCTCTGTCACGAACGGCGATGGTTGTTGCCGTTTCGTTCGTTCTGATGTTTGCCTGGTCGCTGCGAACTGAGAATCAACAACTGGCTGCCATTGAGAAGGCCCGAGCCGACGTTGCTCAGTTCGAAAAACTGGCCGACGAAGCTCAGTATTTTGCGGCGACCAGTGGCCGGCTCGACGACAATACTCCTTACTACGATCCAGTGGTAGCCGAAAAGATTGCTGATGACGCGATAAGAATCAGCGACGCCTGGGGAGACGATCTTGAAAGCTTGCCGCTGGAAGAAATGCGAAGCCAGGTCAAAGAAACGCTGCACAGCCTTTTGTTGACGACGGTTCAGTCTCAACTGAATCGGAGAATGGAGGCCGAATCTGTCGAGAAAACTCGATCACTGCTCGCTCGTGCTGAAGCACTGCACGGCAAGTCTGAATCGTTAATGCGATTGAGAGCTGCGGTGGATAGTTCGACTGAGTGGGAAGAAGCAACTTTTGAGGCAGGCTTCGGCACAGTCACCAATGGGGGCGGGAAGACGGCGCTCGATTATTTCCTGAACGCCGAAGAGTTGCGTCGTCAGGCGTCACGCAGCGGGGTGACTGACGGGGACGAGTGGAAGGCTCATGCTGAGCTGCTGGAGCAGGCGATTGCAGGTTATCGATCGGCGATTCGAGTTCGCGCCGGCGATTTCTGGTCTCATTTTCAGATGGGACGCTGCTATGTGAGTCTCGGTAGATATTCCGAAGGGGTTGAGACGTTCGGTGCGTGCGTCGCATTGCGTCCGGAGTCGCCGTGGTCCTACAGTGCTCGCGGGCTTGCTCTGGCAATGCTCGACCGGTTCGACGAAGCGATTGCTGATCTGGATCGAGCGGTCGAGATCGACAAAAACTTCCTTCCAGCTAAGTTGAACCGAGGTGTCGCTCACTGGCTGGCCGGAGAGCGCGAGCTGGCAGAAAGCGCCTTCACAGTACTGCTCGAGAAGTCTGCGGGGTCGCCCATTGCGGAAGCCTCGTATTACCGAGCGGTCCTGAGATGGGAAGATGGTGATCACGTAGCGGCACTCACCGATCTTGAGACGGTGTTGTCAGTGCGCCCGGACTTCGCAGCGGCGATATTGCTTCAGAGCCGAATCTATTTCTTGACTGGTGATCTTGAGCAGGGTACCGATTGCCTGAACGACTGGCTGGCGAGCATAGCGGCTCAAGGTGGTTCTGCGGTGACCGACCAGCCGTTTGATTCGGCTACGTGGCAGGCCTGTTTCGAGCGTGCTCGTTTCCTGCGTCGTTTGCTGTCGTCAGCGATACCGACCAGCGTCGAGCTGAATCGGAAAGGTCTGCTGACTCAGGCACTGTCTGAGCTTCAGGAAGCGATCAAGTTGGGCGGCGATTCCGCTGAGTTGTATTCCGAAATCGGTTCGGTTCTCGAACTTTCCGGAGCAGCCGACGATGCCTTCGCTGCTTACTCGAAGAGTCTTGAATCGAAGCCTGACGATGACACTTTGCTCGTCAAACGCGGCTGGCTGCAGGTGTTGCGGCTGAGAAACGGTGACGGTGCGATCGCCGATTTCGAAGCCGCGTTGAAAATCAACCCGGATAATGCGGAAGCGCATTCGGCTCACGGATTCTTACTCGCTTTGCAGAAACCATCCTCAGACGCCGAACAAGCCGCCGTTCGAGCCATCCTGCATGGAGCTGGCGACTATCTTATCCTGCACAATGTCGCGTGTATCTACGCAGAACTTGCCGCCGCTTCACCGGAGAAGGCCGCAGGCTACGAACAGTCGTCACTCGACGTTCTGAAACGAGGCCTGACGCTCTGGCAAAAGGGAAACCGATCCGGCCCGAACGCCGTGCAGTTAGCTCGCGGAGAATCTTCCTTTCGCAACCTCGCCAAACGTGAGGCCTTCAAGGCATTGCTCGATTTCGCCGCAGATACTGAGTGATCGTGATGGCTGTTTCGCGGAGACAAAAGCCGCTCGCTTTTGCCAGCACTTCTGTCCCCGCATTCTATCATTTTACCAGCGGGTCTGGTCAATTTACGAAGCGACGATTCATGTTAGTGACGTGCGGCCAGGGAACCGGGATTTCTTGGCCGTGCAGTGGTGAGGCAGCCTCGGTGACCTGCACAGGATGGAACCCACTCTCGATAAACCAGACGCTCGCGGCAAGCACATCGTCAGCCGGTATTTTGAAGCATTTCCCGGTCACGCTCGATCAGACACTCGATGAGAAATTGAATACGCGTTGGAACCACCAGCCTCGCCAGCACGACCTGCTCGGACTCGCTGGTAATACGCATTCCAGTTTGAATTGGCGCGCATTCTCTTGCGCTCGCGCTGTCTCCCCATGATAACACCGCCGTCCTGAAATCATGGAGGCGGGTATGTGGGTTGAGTTTCATTTGTCGTTGTCGGAATTGACTGCTCTGGAGCGGTGTGAAAAGAGTGCAGAGCTGGCTCGTCGAATTCGTATCGTGATTCTGGCGATGAATGGCTGGACGGCTCCTGCGGTCGCGATGGCCACCGGTCTGTCGCGGCGTGTCTGCCAGGAATGGGTGGCTCGGTTTAATCAGTCGGGCCTGAGCGGTCTGGATGATCGCCGCGGACGTG
>JADHNX010000296.1 GCA_016779365.1 Planctomycetaceae bacterium | reverse complement strand
GTAAGTGTCGACGGTGACCAGTCCCATTTTCACGCCGTCGCGAAGGCGAAAGTTTGCGGCCAGTTTTGCAATCGTGGTTGTCTTACCCACCCCGGTCGGGCCGACCAGAGCCACGACCCGGCGACGTCCGACTTCAGTCTGAATCGGCGGCGAGCAATGAATGTCCGCTTCCACCATCGCAGACAGCAAAGCCCGCGCTCCCACCGGGTCATGAAGTTGCGCTGCCGTGCATTCTTTCCGAAGATTGCAGATCAACTCTCGAGCGAGATCGTCGTCGATGTCCGCGTCAATGAGTTGTGTATAGATGTCAAAAAGTTCGCTCGGCACTTCGTCGGCACTGCGGAAGTGTGATTTCTGGGCGAGGCTTTCGACCATCTTCTGCAACACGTCGAGCTTCACTGACAGCTCGTTCGTCGAGTCACCTTCTTCGCTCAATGCTTTTGCAGCGGCTTGTAAGCCAGCGGCCTGATTGGCTGGCCTGGAATTCTGTGCGGCCTGTTCCGAGGTCACTGTTGGAGGTTCGGGCAGCGATTCGGAAGGGAGACCGGCTTCGCTTCGAACAGGCTGTTCATCAGGGATGACGCCCGGCTTTGATAGAGGCGGTACCGGTTCAGGCGTCGCGGGAGCCAGATTCGGAGTTGCCGCTGCGGCAGCTGCTTCCAGCGCGCTGAGACTCTTTTCGAGTTGTGCTTTGTCGGCGTTGCGACGTTCCAGCTCCATCGCCAGAGCGGCAGCTCGGGCAAGTGGCGTGTCTGGGTCGGTCGACACTTTTGGCAACGGCGTCGGTTGCCGGACGGGCGTCTGACGAGGAGCCGGAGCAGACGAGTTCAACACAGCCGCGCCGTCTGATACTTCTGCCGAAAACGATCCGACTCGATGATCGAGAGTCGATGCGGTGCGCGGTGCGGCAACCGGAGCCGGCGACATCGAAACACGCGTTCCGGCGGAAACACCAGCGGTCACCTCGACTTCCTGCCGCTTCTTCAGGAAAGGGATCAGGCGGCGGTGGCTGATCTGTCGCGTGTTCAGAATCACGGCGTCGCTGCCCAGCTCTTGTCGCACGATGGCGAGTGCTGCCTGCATCGATTCTGCTTTGAATGTCTTGATTTCGTTCATGGAAAGTCTTTCCGTCGCAAATGCTTCGGGCCGCTGTGACTGTTGTTGTTTTCGCAGGGTGCGTCCTGACGTACCAGATTGCTCTGCCGAAAATCATGGTGCGTCGAGACGCAACCTGCGAGTTTGTTCTTAGCCTTCTGCCTGAGCCATCAGTACGGATCGCAGAACTTCGGCACTCACATAGCCGCGGCTGACGATCTGTGTTTCCGGTGTGATTTCGTTGAGACAAAGCACGGCCAGCTTCGGTAATGCCCGGCTCGTCATCTGTCGCAGCCCGGCTCGAATCTGTGGAGCCGTCGTGATAACGACCGGTTGCAGCCCGATGTCGGTCAGTTTTTTCAGTTCGATTTTCAGACCGTCCAGGATGGCCTCGGACTCCTGCGGCGTCAACTTTGAGCCAATCCCGAACTGGTCGAAGTCCATCTTCTGTCGAAGGAAGTCTTCCAGGACCGGGTCGAGACTCACGAGGTGAATTCGACGCTTCAGATCGCGGTACTTCTGGCAGATCGTTCGTGCGAGCGCCGTGCGGACGTACTCGGTCATGATCGCCAGATTCGAAATTCGATCCGAGTTGTCGATGGTCGTTTGCAGGATGGTTTCCAGATCTCGAACCGGGACGCGTTCGGCGAGCAGGTTCTTCAACACCTGATGAACGTGCGACATTTTTACCTGGTCGGGATTCACTTCTTCGACCAGCTTCGGAGCACGGTCCTTCAACGCTCCGATCAACTCGTGAACGTGCTGCCGCGTCAGCAGTTCGGCGGCGTGTTGTCGGATGATTTCGGTCAGGTGCATGATGACGACGATCGATGGCTCAACGATCGTGTATCCCTGTCCTTCCGCACGGTCCACCTGGCTGGGATCGATCCAGAACGAAGGATTGTCGTTCAGCGGGTCGGTCGTCTTAATTCCGGGCAGGTCGCCCTCGGCAGTTCCTCGGTTGACCGCCAGCATGTTTGATGGCCAGACCTCGCCCTTCGCCACTTCCATGTCGCGAATTCGAATGACGTACTCATTCACACCGAGCCACGTGTTATCTCGAACGCGGACCTTTGGAAGAATGATGCCCAGCTCTTCGGCAATCTGATGCCGAATCTGCATCACGCGTTCCAGCATGTCGCCGCCGCGTGACGGGTCAGCCAGTGGAACGACGCCGGCGCCAAGTTCCACCATCAACGGTTCGACAGGCAGACGGTCTTCCGGCTTCCGTTCCGGAGGCGGCTGGTTTTCTGGAAGCTCCGCCGCCGTCTTGACATCCGCTGCCTGCGCGGTCGTTTTCAAATTCTTCTGCAACGTCAGGCCAATCACCGTACATCCGGCAGAAAGGAACAGCAGTGGCCCCATCGGCATTCCGGTAAACGCCATCGCTCCCAGGAACGCCGACGACAGAAACAGAGCTTCCGGATGCCGAAACATCTGGCTCATGACTTCCTTCGGCAGGTCGCTTTCGACCGATGACCGGGTCACGATCAGACCTGCCGCCAGCGAAATCAGAAAACCAGGAATCTGAGTCACCAGTCCGTCGCCGATGGTCAGCTTCGTAAAGACTTCTCCGGCTTCACCGAAACTCATCCCGTTCTCGACAATGCCGACGTACAAACCGCCGGCGATATTGATCAGCGTAATGACGATGCCGGCAATGGCGTCGCCGCGTACAAACTTGCTGGCACCGTCCATCGCTCCGTAGAAGTCGGCCTGTTGCGATATTTCCTGGCGTCGTGCTTTTGCTTCGGCCTGAGTGATCACGTTGGCGGCGAGGTCGGCGTCGATCGACATCTGCTTGCCGGGCATTCCGTCGAGAAAGAATCGAGCCGCGACTTCGCTGATTCGACCGGAACCTTTGGTGATCACCAGAAACTGAATGGCGACCAGAATCGCAAACAGAATCAACCCGACAGCGATCTTGTCACCCGCGACGAATTCACCAAACGCCTGAATGACCTCGCCCGCCGCTCCGGTTTTGTCGGTGGCTCCACGAGTCAGAATCAGTCGGGTCGATGCCACATTCAGCACCAGCCTGGCGAGCGTTGTTCCCAGCAGAATTGCCGGAAACACGCTGAACTCGAGAGGTCTGGAGACGTAAATCGTCGTCAGCAGGATGAGCACGGCGGCCGTTACATTACAGGCCAGCAGCATGTCCATCATCAGCGGAGGCAGCGGCGCAATGATCACCAGGATGGACGTAACGATCAGAAGCGGGAACGCGAATCCCCGTACCTGCGCCCATGTCTGCTGCAATCCTGTGGCCGAATCCGGCGGCATCCATGCCTCCGCGTCGTTCATAAAGCGAGTTCGAAAGTCCGAAACAGCAACGATTTACACCTGACTCGTCAGATGTCAGCGGCGTTTCAAAGCTCTCTTCCCGGAACTTTAACAAAATCGAGCCGGTTGATATGGAAAACCCAAAATCCTGTCCAGATGAGGATCCCGACGACCGACATTGCCGGACACGAGTCTCGCGTTAACCGTCTGTTGAAAAACGGCTGAATCGCCAGTTCAAATTGTGCGACTGGCGTTGCCAGTGCGGAATTTCGTGCCAGCGCCGATTGCAGAATGCGCTGCCAGAGCCAGTGGCACACTTTTTCAGCGGGCTGCTAAACTCCCCGCATGGATTCTTCAGCGAAATCAGCTCAGGCAAATTACACGCGGGTCTGGACGACGTTTCTACGAAACGCTCTGGTCCGTGAGATGATGTTTCGCGGCAATTTTCTCATCAATGTGATCACGCGAGCGTTCTGGTTTGTTGCTCAGATCACGCTGTTCGAGATCGTTTACCGCAACGTCGACACAATCAACGACTGGACGAGACCGCAGTATTTTGCCTTTATGGCGACGGGAATGCTGATCAACTCGATCATTGAAGCCCTGTTCATGCCGAACTGTGCGAACTTCAGCGAGATGATTCGGACGGGCAATCTAGACTTCGTTCTGGTCAAACCGATCGACACGCAGTTCCTGATTTCGTGCGAGAAGATGGAGTTGGCGATGATCAACCAATCGTTGCTCGCACTCGGGCTGCTGACGTATTCGCTGATTCAGATCGGAGAACCGATCAGCGCCATGCAGGTTGTCGCTTACCTGGGATTCGTCGTCGTGGGAGTTGCTTTTTTCTACAGCCTGATGATCGCGATGGCGAGTACCAGCATCTGGCTGACCAGAAACCAGGGGCTTTACGACTTCTGGTTCTACATCACCGTTTTCGCCAGATACCCACGCAGCATTTACAACGGAGTGGACGCCCAGCGGCTGGAGTTCTGCGAGATCCTGCAGGGCACCTTCACCTTCGCGGTGCCGATCCTGCTGGTTGTTACCGTCCCCGCTCGGGTCATTGCGAAGGGGCTGACTGAGTGGCACTACCCGATGATCGGGCTGGTTTCGTCGACTGTCGGCCTCGTCCTTTCCAGAATGCTCTTTCAGTGGTCGCTCCGCAGCTACCGTAGCTCGGGAAGCTGACCGATGGTCAGAAAGTGAGCACTGATTTTGCCCGTGCTCACAGGAAAGTATTGGCCAGGTGGAACACCGTACTGGCAAGGCCAGTGGCACACGAAGAAACGAACTGAAACATGATCATCAACGACTCGCTGACTTCTGCTGACCTGCTTCCGGCCATCAACCGAATGTGGGACGCGTCTGGTCGAAAGATTCTCTCGATTGAAGATTCGTGTTCGACGAACTCGCAAACGCCGGTCTTCACAATCGAAGGCAAGTATCAGCCGCAGGGGTGGACCGAGTGGACTCAGGGATTTCAGTTCGGCTCGGCCATTCTGCAGTTCGACGCGACGGGCGACGAGCAGTTTCTGGAAATTGGTCGAAAGAACACCGTCGAGCGCATGGCTCCGCATGTTTCGCATATCGGAGTTCACGATCACGGCTTTAACAACGTCAGCACCTACGGAAATCTCCGCCGATTGATGCTCGAAGGTCGGATCCCGCATGACGGCAAAGAACTCGACTTCTACGAACTGGCTCTGAAAGTTTCCGGCGCCGTCCAGGCTTCGAGATGGAGCACGACAGCCGACGGGCACGGTTACGTGTACTCGTTCAACGGCCCTCACTCGCTTTTCTGCGACACGATTCGGTCGATGCGATCACTGTCGCTGTCGCATCAGCTCGGCCATTCGCTGATGGGCGAAAACGATGATCCCATCTGCCTGCTGGACCGCATGATCCAGCACGCTCGGACAACGGCGAAATACAACGTTTACTACGGAGAAGGCCGGGACACTTACGATGTCTGCGGTCGCGTCGCCCACGAAAGCATCTTCAACCAAAACGATGGCCGGTACCGCTGCCCGAGTACGCAGCAGGGATATTCACCGTTTTCGACCTGGACTCGCGGCTTGTCGTGGATCATCGCCGGCTATCCGGAGCAGCTTGAGTTTCTGCAGACGGTCTCAGACGCACAACTTGAACCACTCGGCGGTCGCAGCGACATCGAGAACATGATGTTGAAGGCCGCGCAGGCGTCGTGCGATTTCTTTATCGAGAACACTCCGACCGACGGCGTGCCGTACTGGGACACCGGCGCGCCGGGCCTTGCTCAACTGGGTGATTACCTGAATCGTCCGTCGGAGCCGTTCAACGATCACGAGCCAATCGACAGTTCTGCGGCCGCGATCAGTGCTCAAGGGCTGCTCAGACTCGGGCGACTTCTGCAGGGGCGCGACGATGAAGCGGCCACACGTTACTGGCAGGCCGGACTGACGACGGCTCAGTCACTGCTCGCCGAACCGTACCTCAGCACGGACGAGAATCATCAGGGATTGCTGCTGCACACGATTTATCATCAGCCGCGAGGTTGGGATCACATCCCGAGCGGCTCGAAGATTCCCCACAGCGAATCGTGCATGTGGGGCGACTATCACCTGCGAGAACTCGCCCTCTACATCCAGCGAGTCGCCGACAAATCCCGACCGTACTACAGCTTCTGCGGTCCGATGGGTTCCACAATCAGATAATGGTTCTTTGACGAAAGTTTGCCACTGGCTTTGCCCAACAGGGGCCGGGAAACGGGTTGATCTGGTGCGTGTGGTTAGTGTGATTGTCTTTGCAGTGGTGAGAAGCTGGAAGCAAAGCTCGCCCGTGGTCTCTCTCCTTCATTCATCAGTCGGCGGCCGCAGGTTGCTTCTCCATGATACGGGCGTCAGGTCGCTTGAACTCTGCCAGCTCTGATTTGACGCGCTCCTGCCTTTGCGTTTTCGATTGAAGTTTTGCAGGGCGTCGTCGTTGCTGATCTCGACGCTCTGCTTCAGACGGCCCGCTGGAAGACGAGTCTCTGTTTCGTGGCAAACGCATCGAAACATTCCGCGCGAGGCGTGTTCGCGACGTCGTGCTTTCAGATGAGTTTTCTCAACCACCTGTCACCGCAAGTGACCGATCAATTTTTGACGGCTTGCCTTACCGGTCATTGAACTTGCCGCAATGATTGACGATCCTTCCGGCCCGAGACTGTCACACGTGACAGCGGTGATCAGCCGCGTGGAGATTCAGCCGCGAGAAGCTGCTCTTTACCCGTAAATTCAAGGCATTCCGGGAACAACCAGGCAATTATACGAGCCCCGCCGGAAGTCTGGGGAAGGCTGTCAGCGGCTCGTCGCCCCAGCCACTCATCGATTAGACGTGAGTATCCGGCATCGAAACCGTTTCACACTTCGCGGTTGTGAGTTTTCATTGTCCCGACAAAATCACAGCCTCTTTGCGGAATCGTTATGAACGCACTGGTGACCG
>JADHNX010000295.1 GCA_016779365.1 Planctomycetaceae bacterium | reverse complement strand
GACGACAGTTTACCAGCGAGTATTGCCCCACCGATTCGACAGCTTCGACGTGCGTTGCGGCTGGCTTGCCGTCGGTTTCAGAATTCGTACTGCCACGTAAACCGTCGCCTCGATCCCTTACCAGCCGACCTCGAACAACACCCGTCTCCGGCGTCCCGGCAACGATCGCCTGATAAACACGATCAACCGAGTGCTCGGCAAACTGCTTGACCAGGCTCTGTTCAGCTTCCAGAGACCTCGCAAAAACCAGCAGCCCACTGGTATCTCGATCCAGCCGATGCACCGATCGCACATGCTGACGGCGAAGCTTCGGAGGCAACGAAGCCAGATTCCGCTTGCTGCGAGTCGCCGCGCCGACCGCTCGCAGCACACTTTCATCGGCAGACGGCTGCTGCATGCGGCGTTTGATCGGCCAGTTGATCTCCGCAACGTGCCGCAATGAAACCATCCCCGCCGGCTTCTCGATCACAACGACCGATTCGTCAAGGTGCAGAATGCTGACATCGCCATCGTCGGGCGGCGGAGGAAAGGAAGCATCCGCGACAAACAAGGTCTCAGACGCCGTCAAACGGCGAGCGACATCCAGGCAAAGGACGCCCGACACGGATACTCGTCTGCGTTCCACAAGTTTTCGAATTTGCCGCCAGGACTGGTCAGGCAGCAATTCACGTAACACCTGGCAGATCGTTTTCCCGGCCAGTTCAGCAGGAACATCCCAGTTGGTGCCGGGGACTGTCGTGTTTGACATTTATGAAGCAGTTCAAATTCATGATGCAATTAAGGGGCAAGTCGACCGGAAATCGGCAACTATCATTGGGTCAAGTTCAGATCGAATTCGTTCTTACCCTCGACAACGTTGAGCCGCAATACACCGTTTGGATCAATGCGTTGAAAGTCTTCACGCGTCGGACGAGGCTCAACGCCCCCCAGGTCGTAAATCTCGACAACGTTTTCACCGAGTGCCGCGCCTCGACTGGCGGGGATGCTGTATTTGCCGCGTGAAACCATCGTCCAGGCTCGCGGTTTGTTCGGATCGAGCGGTGCGAGCGCAATCATTCCCCACCTCAGATCTTCGTCGTTCACTTTGATCCTCCCGGATACTTCTGCGCGAGCTGTCGCGTTCAGAAATCCGGAAGCTCGCATCCAGTCCAGCAGGCGATCCTTCCAGCCGAACACTGCCGGGTCGGCCGGAGCCATCCCGATTCCGTGAGGTCCATCCTGGTAAATGTGCATCTCACTGGGAACGCCAACTTTCTTCAAAGCCATAAAGAAGTCCAGACTGTTCTGGACGTTGACGCCCTTGTCCTCGGCGGTGTGAAACAGGAAGGTCGGCGGAGTTTCAGCCGTCACGTGCAGATCGTTGCTGAGCGTTCTCAGGGTTTGTTCATCAGCGTCCGGGCCAAACAGGTTTCGCCCCGACCCCTTATGAGCATACGGCGCCGTCAGACTGACGACCGGGTAACACAGCACCGCGAAATCCGGTCGACAACTCAGTCGATCAATCACGTCCTTCGCTTCCGGGTTACCCGCGTCAAAGTGCGTCGCCACCGTCGACGACAGATGCCCGCCCGCCGAAAACCCCATGATGCCGATGCGTCCCGCGTCAACGCCGAATATCTCTGCCTTCGCACGGACATACCGAATCGCTCGCTGAGCGTCTTCCATCGGCACCGGGTGTCGATACTTCGGAGAATGGCGGTACCTCAGCACGAAACCTGCCACGCCATTCTTCTGAAACCACTTCGCAAGCTGATGCCCCTCATGGTCCATCGCCAGGATCCCGTACCCGCCGCCAGGACAGATCACGACTCCCGCGCCGGTCGCCTTGCCACCGTCCAACTCCTGCGGAAGATAAGCCCGAACCGTCGGCGTGTCTGACTCATCGCTTCCCTTCGCATGCGGCGCCCCCTCCGCCCAAAGCGGCAAAGCCTCCGGCCCGACAGCAAATACTCTGTTTTCAGCCAGGGACAGAACAGCGACCAACACTCCAGCAAACGCCAAAGCCGACACCTCACCAACAATCCGAGCGTCAGCAACAGGACGAGTCAACATCGACGAAACTCCCATCGAACAGTGCGTATCAGCCGAGCGGCTTCCTCAACCGAGCAATCCGGCCCGCCAACTTCCAACCACAACCTGCACACTTTCGACGTTCGCGCCATCAATCGCAAGTTGACGATCGCAGCCCCCTTGCCGCCAAGAGAGACGACAGATCAACCTACCGCCACCCTATTCTCAGCATTGGGGACTGTCATCGTACGAGCTTTGTTGCTGCTGCCGTTTTGAATTCGGCAACGACGATGATCCGGGCACTGCTGCGCCGGCTTCTTTCCAGGCTTACCTCCGCGACTGGGCACGCGGAGGTGCGCAGTGGTTTGATGATTCCCGCAGGCCCGCTGGCTGGCCACTCGATAAAAAACTGCGAGAGGCAGGGATTGCCTTGAAGCCGTAATAGGTTGCAGGGTCGGCTAACAAAGCATGCCCGCAGAGTCCGGCATCCATGCCGGAACGCCTTCGCTGGTTCCACAACGGGCGGTGCCGTTGGTAGTACGAACTGTTGATCGACGCTGGTTGCCTCCGTTCGGGGCGGCGTCGGGCAGGCCACCCGTAAAGCCTGGGCAAATTTGCTCTTTCCGTTAGCACCTCAGAATCTCCGCCGAATTAAGTCGCCCGATTGGGCTGACGTTTCTAAGACCCATGCCGATGAAGACTTCAGTCCGTTGCTCTCTCAGCGATCCATGACGCTAACGTTTTCTTGCTTGATGCGATTCACGTCGCCGTTGTTGAATACCTGACTGACCTGCGACTCTGCTTCGACGATGACGATTTTCCATCGACACGTGCTCTGACCTGGTGAATACCAGTCGCACGATTCGTCACACATCAGGCATTCTGCATAGAGTCCGTTTCACGTTGCATCAATGGCCAATTTTCCGCGTACTTCACCCGGTCCGCGATAAGCCGATGATTACCTCTGTCTTGCAGTTCACCTTCATTGGTCGCCTGATTCGCAATCCTTTATTTCGCGGCGCAATACAGTCTCATCCGTGATTTGATCGGATGTACAAACAGCTTTCCGCAGTCAAAGCTGGTCACCATCAGAAGTCCACCGAAAGATTGCCCTGTCGCATGTTAACGCATCGACACAGACCAGCTCGTGACTGGACTTTCAGAGCAACGTCACCTAAGAATGCCAGCAACGGGATTACTGGTTTTTGGAATTCTTTGGTTGGCTCGCGGCACTGCATTTCGCCTGTTCCGTCGCTGCGATCTGAGTGACGGAAACCACAATGCTGCGGGGCCATCGTCACTTCTCAGATGAACACACTCCAGAGAGAACACGCCATGAAACTAATGAACGGCAGATTGCAAGGACTGGCCGGAATGCTGATCATGACAGCCGGCATCGTGGCAAGCCATGCTGAGGAAGCAGATTCTCAGTCAAGGGCCCGGGAGAAGGACTTTGATGCAATTACTGCCAGCATCAAGTCTTTTCAGGATGCATTCAATCGTCATGACGCCAAATCGCTGGCGGCACATTTTTCGGACAGCGGTGAGTACGTGAACGACGCTGGCATCGTGTTCCAGGGTCGTTCAGTGATCGAAAAGGAGTTTGCCGCGCAGTTCAAAGTCATTCCCAATTCAAAAATTCAGCTTGACGTCGTTGACCTGCGATTCGTCGGAAACGGGCTGGCGATTGAAGAAGGCACGGCCACTGTCCTGCCAGATGCAGATGTGCCGGCGATCATCAGCCGTTACATCGTCGTTCATACCCGGGACGGTGAATCGTGGAAGATGGTCAGCGCCAGGGATCTCGATTCGCGACCGTTGTCCGCCCATGATCATCTGATGCAACTGGGTTGGCTCGTTGGCAACTGGGTCGACGAAAGCGACCAGGCTCTGGGACAGACGTCGTTCACCTGGTCTGAAAATGGCAATTTCCTCGTCAGCAGTTTCACGATTACCAATCGGGATGGAGACGAGATCAGCGGAACTCAGCGGATTGGATGGGATCCACAGAAGGAACAAATTCGGTCGTGGATTTTTGATTCGGAAGGTGGATTCGCAGAAGGATTCTGGTCGCTGATCGATGGAGTGTGGATTGTGCGGCTGAGTGGCGTACGCCCCGACGGAGGTAATGGTTCGGCCACACTTCACTACACGCCAGTTAGTGGAGATCGCTTTGAGTATCGTTCGTCCAACCGCATCGTCGGAGACGAATTGACGCCGCCCGTTTCGTTGACGGTCGTGCGACGACCTCCAGCACCGAAAGCCAACTGATCTCAGTTACGACTGCACAATTACGAGACCGCAAGAGCATCGCTGCGGCCCGTCTGCCAATTCATTTTCACGCGAAAGGTTCACCCATGCGACATCGCATCGCGACATATCTTTGCCTACTGTCGGTATCCGGCCTGCTGATCCCCGTGGCAGCGTTTCCGCGAGGAGGGGGCGGCTTCTCGCGTGGTGGCGGTGGTGGAGTTTCCCGAGGTGGTGGAGTTTCCCGGGGTGGCGGTGGTGGTTTTTCCGGCGGTGGGGTAAGCCGACCATCAATCAACACTGGAGCAATGAATCGATCGATGCCGAGTCGACCGTCTGGCGGATCCAGCCCATCCTTCAGTCGTCCATCGTCAGGGGCGATCTCACGGCCAAGTATAGGACAGGCGTCGGGCAGTCGACCGAGTATCAATCCACCAGCCAGTAATCGTCCTGCAATTGGCAACGTGGGTGGCCGACCGTCTCAGACACCGTCGTTTGGTTCAAGACCATCAATTTCACCAGGCATTCGACCGGGGTCGGGCCAGATTGGGAGTCCATCCACACGTCCGACGCTGCCGCAGACAGGCATCGGACAGGGGCGTCCTGGTACCGGTACATTGCCCGGCATGAGCCTGCCGGGGCTTGGCAACAACAGGCCCGGAATTGGTAATGGAGCTGTCGGTGGACGCCCAGGCGACATGCGATCTGATTTTCGCAATTCCGCCGGAACTGCTGACCTGCGTAACCGGATGAACTCGCATCAGTCACAGATCAGCGATC
Source organism: Planctomycetaceae bacterium (assembly GCA_016779365.1). Lineage (GTDB taxonomy): Bacteria > Planctomycetota > Planctomycetia > Planctomycetales > Planctomycetaceae > JABMPE01. Next base: position 1,823 of record JADHNX010000295.1, on the reverse strand, counting down.
GCCGTGCGAATTTTCCCGAACGCCGCGACGAATTGCAGTCACGTTTGAGCGAGCGAAACGGAGCTTACGACCGGCAGGGACAACGGCAGGATTTCCGTCAGGATATGCAGGCCGGTCGTCAGGATTTCCGCAATGGTGCCCGCGAGGATTGGCAAAGTTTCCATGACAATCACTACTACCATCATCACGGCTGGCATGGTGGTTGTTGGCACGGATCCGGTTCCTACTGGAACCATATGTGGGACAACTATCCGGTCTACTCAGCCTTTCGTGTCACTGCCTGGGGCATCAACACAGCATCGTGGATGTTTGGATACAGACCGTACGTGAATCCCTACTACGTCGCACCGGTAAGTCAGACCGTTAACGTCAATTATTCAACTGTGAATTACTCGGAGCCCATGCTGGCGGAAACGGCAACCACCGGTGATGCGTCCCAATCTGCTGCACCACCAGTTCCGTCCGCAGCGGCAACGACGGCCTTTGATTCGGCTCGCGAAGCATTCCAGGCTGGTGACTATGCGAAAGCTCTCCAGTTAACAGAGCAGACGCTCAAAGAAACCCCACGTGACGCGGTCGTACATGAGTTTCGTGCACTGATCCTGTTCGCGAACGGAGATTACAAGGAGTCCGCTGCTGCGCTGTATTCGATTCTGGCTGTCGGGCCCGGCTGGGACTGGACCACGATGAGCGGCCTGTATGGTAACATTAACAACTACACCAGTCAGCTCCGCAAGCTGGAAGAGTTCGTGAAGGCCAATGAAACGTTAGGTGAAGGCCACTTCGTACTGGGTTACCACTACATGACCTGCGCTCACAACGACGAGGCGCTGGAACAGTTTCAGACCTTGGCGAAGTCACAACCCAATGATGTCGTCGTCGGCAGTCTCATCAGCATGCTCGGTGGCGAACCACCGGCCGCCTCACGACCAGCACCACCCAGCGCTGCAATTTCCAGCGCTGAGCCTGTCGACCCGATCCCGCAGGAAACGCTGGTCGGCGTCTGGACCGCTTCTGGACCGCAGTCGACGATCTTCCAGCTGACACTGACAACCGATGGGAAATTTACCTGGGCGTTCACACAGAACGAGAAGACTCAGTCAGTCAGTGGAGTTTATGCTCTGGACGGTCACGCTCTTGCGATGGAACCGGATGCCGGTGGAACCATGTTGGCCGAAATTACACTCAACAACACTGGCGGCTTTGCATTTCGCCAGATCGGAACACCAGAGGGTGACAAGGGGCTAATCTTCACAAAACGCTGACAACACGGCGTAAAACCGAAGCGGCGGGTGTGTAGCTGAATATTGTGTGGCCATCTAAATGCGCTCGAGGCCGTCGGCATGAAAACTACTAAGTCGTCGCTGAAATAGGCAGTTTGTTATTTGCGTAAGTTTCGTGATGCCATGGCAGTGATGGTCTCGCGATTTTCAGAGGGTGGCAATTCGGCGACAGCAGCGGGCTGCAAGGGGCATGGGGCGGTCAACCAGGCGGTTCCAGATCCAGAAGATCAGCGTATGCGAGCTTTCGCGCAGCAGCTTCAGCACGTTGGATCCGGCGTCGCCCAGCACGACGTTGATCGAGTCTCCTGCCATCCCCTCCCTTCAGGAAGCCACGGCTCATGCGGTGGTCGGTCTTCAGATGGCGGATCGTCGGTTCCACGGCACTGCGGCGTTTTCGCCACTGTTTTTGAGTTAATGTCAAACGATGACGGGTCGGCAAAAAGTCAGCCGGGCTGGTCTTGCTGAGATCGGGTTTCGCGCTATCCTGGCGTGATGTTGACATTACGAGATCACCGGAGCCGTGAGCTGTTTGATCCGTGG
>JADHNX010000294.1 GCA_016779365.1 Planctomycetaceae bacterium | reverse complement strand
GACTTCAGTTTCCGGTGGTCCGCTCGGTATCGCCGATACTCGCAAACGATTAAATCAGAGAGTGCCCAGAATGACTGATCCAAAGAACGGCGAATTCACGCGACGTGACCTGCTGAACCGCGCTGCCGGAGCGGCAGCAATTTCGACGGTGGTACCCACTCTTGCATCCTCGGCTGCTGAAACGGAGAAAGCTGCGGTGAACGGTCGAATCAAACAGTCAGTCGTCTTCTGGTGTTTTAATGTGGCCGGCGACAAGTGGGACATCGATCAGACCTGCACGATTGCGAAAAAACTCGGCTGCCAGTCGGTCGAACTTTGCGATCCCGATACGTGGGGATCGCTGAAGAAGCACGGCCTGACCTGCGCGATCGCTCCGAACGGAATGCCCGGTGCCCCTTTCATGAAAGGGTTGAACAATCTCGACTACCACGACGAAGTCATCACTCGCACAAAAGAGATGATCGATAAGTGCTCCGACGCCGGCTTCCCCAGTGTCATCGCCTTTACCGGTTACAAGTGGCGGAAGGCCGAGGATCCGACCAGCGGAGAAATCCCGCTGGAAGAAGGCATGGCCAACTGTGTGAAAGGTCTGAAGAAACTTGCCGCGTACGGCGAGAAAAAAGGCGTCAACGTCATCCTCGAACATCTCAACACGCGAGACGACACGCACCCGATGAAAGGACATCCCGGCTACCAGGGAGACAACGTCGATCAGGTGGCCGATATGCTGCGCAGCGTCGGTTCAGAACGAGTCAAACTTCTGTTCGACATCTATCACGTTCAGATTATGAATGGCGACGTCATTCGTCGCATCGGTCAGATGAAGGACATCATCGGCCACGTTCACACAGCGGGAAATCCAGGTCGCGCGGAACTCGACGACAAACAGGAAATTCTCTTCCCGGCGATCATGAAGAAACTGATCGAGATCGATTACAAAGGCTACGTCGGTCAGGAATTTATCCCGACGCGAGACCCGCTGGTCGGACTGACTGAAGCCGTAAAACTCTGCGACGTTTAACGACGTTGACACTCGCTGAAGAGCCGGCTTGAGAACAAGCTGGCTTTCATTCTAAGACTGACAACTTTGCCCCATTCTGCATCAGCCTCCCTGGTAACACCGTTATGAGAAGCAGCAAGACACTGGCCCGTATCCGCAACAATGAAACCGTTCGAATGTGTGCGCTCGGACATTTCATCCCGTCTTACGTTCGACATGCCGCGCACTTCGGTTTCGACTGTATCTGGCTCGACCTTGAGCACCGTCTGATCTCGGAGCGGGAAGTACAGTCGCTGCTGGCGTTCGCCCATCTTTCCGACATCGACATCATGCTGCGGGCTCCGACGCTCGAGAAAACCGGCCTGTATCGGTATCTCGAAGACGGCGCCGCAGGGTTGATGATTCCGCACGTTTCGACTCCCGAAAAGGCAGCGATGCTGGTTGACGCGGTCAAGTTTCCCCCCATCGGCAACCGCGGTATCGACGGAGCCGGGCTCGACAGTGACTTTCTGATCGATGACTACGAAACGTTTCCAGATCGAGCCAACGCGGAAACATTTCTGGTCGTGCAGATCGAGACTCCCGAAGCCGTGGCCAACGTTGACGCCATTGCCGCGACGCCAGGCGTTGATGGCATGTTCGTCGGCCCTGGCGATCTGGGCCTTCGACTCAAACACGAGTCAACCGGCCTGACGCTGGAATCGTGCTTCGAGCAGGTTGCTGCCGCAGCAGCGCGTCATGGAAAAGCCTGGGGTTGTCCAGTTTCCACGAAGGAAGAGCTTCAGAAGCGACGCAGTCAGGGTGGCCAGTTGCTCGCTCACGGCGGCGAGTTCCGAACCCTGATGGACATGCTGGAAAAGTGTGCCGCAGCCTTCGACTAAGCCGGCGAAACTGTGAGTTTTCTCGCAGGCTGGCAGAGCCACGGCAACTGACCGACTCATCGGATTCTCACATGAAGTCTCGAATCGATCGACTGTTGTGCGACTCGGATCATGCCGCACGTCTCATCCGGAATGGTCAGACCGTGGCTTGCGGTGGATTTGTGGGAGCTGCTCACCCCGAGGCGTTGACCGCCGCCATCGAACGACGATTCAAATCGGGCGACGGCCCGGAAAATCTCACGCTTGTTTACGGCGCGGGCCAGGGCGACGGAAAGTCGCGCGGACTTAATCATCTCGCCCATGAAGGACTCGTTCGGCGAGTCATCGGCGGACATTGGGGGCTGGTGCCCGGTCTCGGTCAGATGGCAATTTCCGGGAAAATTGAAGCGTACAACTTCCCTCAAGGAGTGATCTGTCAGTTGTTCCGCGATATCGCCGCCGGGCGACCAGGGTGCATCACGCACGTTGGTCTCGGGACGTTTATCGATCCGGAAAGTCGTGGCGGACGTCTGAACGCCGCAACGGCAAAGGAGCTGGTTTCCAGAATCGAACTCGACGGTCGCACGTGGTTGTTCTATCGAGCGTTTTCAATCGACGTGGGCCTCATTCGTGCAACCGCCGCTGACCCGTTTGGAAACCTGATCATGGACGAGGAGGCGGTGATCGGCGAAGTGCTGCCGATCGCTCAGGCTGCTCACAACTGTGGTGGTAAGGTGATCGCTCAGGTCCGACGACTCCTCGACCGCCCTGCCCCGCCCCATCAGGTAAGAGTGCCCGGCACCCTCGTCGACCAGATTGTCGTTTCCGAGGAAGCCGATCATCAGCAGACATTTGCCGAGTCGCTTAACCCGTCGTATTTCAGTTCTCGTCCTGGCAACATCGCACAGCACGAGTTTCACTCTGAAAGGCTACCAGCCGGAGTTCGACGGATCATTGCCTCGCGCGCGTGCGACGAACTCCTGGCTGGAGCGGTCGCGAATCTTGGCATCGGCATGCCCGAAGGCGTCGCCCTGATTGCCGCCGAACGACAGATGCTCGACCAGATCACGCTGACGGTGGAGAGTGGTCCAATCGGTGGCATCCCGGCGGGTGGTTTGAGTTTCGGCGCATCGGCATGGCCGGAAGCAATCATCGACCAGCCGGCTCAATTCGACTTCTACGATGGCGGCGGGCTGGATTATGCGGCACTTGGAGCGGCACAGGTCGACCAGCACGGCAACGTGAACGTGTCGAAGTTTCATGACCGAGTCGCCGGAGTCGGAGGTTTCGTCAATATCTCGCAGAACGCTCGACGCGTCGTGTTCTGCGGCGCGCTGACATCCGGCGGCCTCGACGTCGAGATCGTCGACAGTCAGCTTCGAATCATCCGAGAGGGCTCGATTCGCAAATTCGTCGATCAGGTGGAGCAGGTTTCGTTCAGCGGCGATGTCGCCGCCCGGTCCGGTCGTGACATTCTTTTTGTCACCGAACGCGCCGTTTTCGAGCTGACGACTAAAGGGCTTCGTCTGACCGAAGTGGCGCCGGGCATCGACGTTCAGACTCAGATTCTGAACCTGATGGACTTCTTACCGATCATTGGCGAGGTTCGACCGATGGCGGCATCGTGTTTCCAATAGCAATGGGACAGTTGGACGTCAGCAGGCACGGGGTTTACGACAAATTCCGAAGCTTTGGACCAGTGTTTGGCCGTTCTGAAGTTCTCTGTGGATTTTTCCGCACTGAATTCCGTACCTGCCAATGCGGATGCTGAAACGACACCATGATCCGCTCACCACACTTACGACGGGGAACGGGCGTCCTTCAAGTCGTCACTTCCTGCAAACTCACTGGTGGTTACTGCTTGATTTTGATCAATGTCGTGGATAGCTTTCGCGCCCGTCGTCAGCTCTGATCGTTTGACGGTGGCGTTACCCGTTTTTGAATTTTGAATACCGAGACTTCCCTCCCCCCTTGCACACACCCGTGGTGCCGCTCAAACGAATGACGCCTTAACGCATGAGCCACTGCTTTGGCTCCTGGACAGCAGCGTAGCACTTTGACGACCCGGTTCCGTTGCGGCGTTTTTCGAAGCGCTGGAATCATTGCCGAGCCTTGCTTTGCTGCCAAATTGCAACTCGCTTCTTCCAGTTTTTTTTGCGTTTCCCTTGATCCAATTGGAGAGTTTCTATGCGCACGTTCCGTACAGACCGACGTGGTTTTACGCTGATTGAGCTGCTTGTTGTCATCGCGATTATCGCGATTCTGGTGGCGTTGCTGCTGCCAGCTGTCCAGCAGGCTCGTGAGGCCGCCCGCCGTTCAACCTGCAAAAACCAGCTCAAGCAAATCGGTATCGGCCTGCACAACTACCACGACATCCACAACACGCTGCCTCCCGGCGGGATGACAGGCGGCAACGAGTTGTCGTGGCAGGTCATGATCCTGCCGTTCATCGACTTCGGACCGCTGTATGATTCCGTAAATTTCAGCACGAAGACGAATGGCGCACACGATACTGTTCTGGGGACTCAACGTATTCCTGTCTACCTTTGCCCCAGCTCGAATAAAGAGATGGAAAATGGCAGCACCACACAGTTCACCACTCACTACTACGGAAACATGGGACCAACTACCGGGGTCGATACAGGTGGAACAACTCAGTACAAGTGTCAGAGCACAAGTACAAATCTTGAGTGCAACGCCGGAGTGGCACACGGAGGGTTTGGAACCACCGGAGTCCTGGGTCGGAATTCAAAGATCAACTTCCGCGATATTACTGACGGTACTTCCAACACCATCGCTGTTGGCGAGATTTCTAACCTGAAGACGCTGACCGGGGCAAACATGGTTGGTTATCGAAAATGGCACCGTGGTTTTGCTGGATCGGCCAGTGGTGGATGCAAGAACGTCACGTTCGCCATCAACACAACCACCTACAATGGCAGCAACAATTTCAACGAGATCAGCTTCGGTAGTCCTCACACCGGCGGCTGCCACATCCTGTTTTCAGACGGTGCCGTCACGTTCATTTCAGAGAATGTCGACCTGAACGTTTACAAAGACTCCGCCACGCGTGATGGCGAAGAGACAACAACCCTGACGTCCAACTGACAACTGGTGGCTGGCTGTTCCGCCGATGAAGCAACTCGAGCCTCGGCATGCAACTTAGTGTGCCGAGGCTCTTTCAATTCAGACTTTACTGTTTCGCAGGAATCAAACAGACATGCACGCTCTGCTCGCTACATTCCGAACAAATTCGCGGCTTTCCAATATGCTCGTCCTGACGCTGTTGACCCCACTGATGCTAACGCCCCTTTGCGGTTGTGGTGGAGGCGTCGACGAGGGGCCAGAGCGTTTTGATGTATCAGGCACGGTAACTTTCGATGGCAAACCTGTGCCAACCGGAACGATCTACTTCAACCCGGCCGAAGGACACGCAGGTCCGCAAGGCTTTGCTGCAATTGTCGATGGCAAGTACGACACTACTTCAGATGGCAAAGGAACGGTCGGCGGTCCACACTCGGTTAGAATCGAGGGCGCCGACGCGGCGGGAGTCCCCATCTTCGTCCCTCATTTCGAAGAAATAGACCTGCCGAAATCGACGACATCACATTCATTCGAAATTCCAGCGTCGGCAGCCGACAATCTGCAAACCGATGCCGAGCCGGTTTAAAACCCGTTTTCTTCAGATGACTTTCGACGCTCCATCGAGTTGACCGTCAAAACTCTCCATAAATCATGACCGGTCGTTTTCGTACGAGTGAATCGTCACTCGTATGAAAACCGCTTAACGAAGGCTCCCGTGGATCCGACTTGTTGACGGGTCAGTTTTCACAGTGCCACCGGCGACTGCTGGAACGACCGGGCACGACAACGCTCTTGCAAAAATGCATTTAGAAACTCGATGTCGTGCCTTCCTGCCAGCATTCCGGCAGACGCGGAACGGTGGCCCGGACAATTGCGATCAGTGACTGACGTTCGCCAGTCTTGAGATGTCCGAAGTGTTCGTCGTCCGGCTTCGAATTGAGACCCGCCCACAGTCGTTCGAGCAGTCTGCGGCGACACTCATCGGGCAGCTCATCAAAGAGTCGCGAATGGATCAGAAAACTGAGACGGTGCTTGAACACGCGACCGGCAAGAGTCAATTCTCGCAGTGAATTGCCGTCGGCGTCGCGCGGCCCTCGTCGGACGAACGTTTCTGCGAATTCCGAATTGCTCAGTACCGACGCCGCGACTGAAGGCGTCAGGTCCAGCGAAGGTTCATCCGCGAAGACAAAGTATCGAATAAGCTGAGTCTCAACGTCCGATCGACGGTGCAATCGAGATTCCAGCCCAGCCCGGATCAGCAGGTTGGTTCCGTGGGCCTGATGAGCTATCACAAGGTGAGCCACAAAATCGCTTGCCGGATACGGATACTCAGCCTCGTCGAACTTCAGGCTCACGTCGCTGAGTGATGACGCAGATACCGGTGATCTCTGACGACCGCCATTCTCTGATTGCGTTGCCAGGTTTCCTCGATGGATGATCGATCCCGGTGCCCCGGTCACGTACCAGCCTCCCCATCGACGTTCGTAAGTCATGTCGTGAGTCACTCGCGAAAAGCCGGTAATTGGCTTTCCTGTTTCGTCTGTCTCAAACGCCCGTAGCAGAAGCCCCGGCACTTCGAGTGACGACCTGGCTGAGTGACAAGCCAGACACCCGTTTCGTCGTTGAAACAGCGGCACTTCTTTGACAACAGACTCCGACGTAACCGGCTCTTTGGTTGAGCCGTCCAGCGGCTGCGAAAGGGTGTAGCAGATGACACCTTTGACGGGGTCGATGGCTGTCAGTTCAAGTTCTCTCGCCCCCGGAATCCAGGCAACGGACACTTCGTCATTAAAGAAAACTGCTCGTGGAGTCGTCGGGCTAACCAGTGCAGGGGCACGAGCCGTCTTCGAGTAAACCAGCAGTTGCGACTCAAGAGGAACATCCAGCAGCTCAGCCACTGATAACAGATAACCAAAGCGCTCGTCCCCAGTCAGCCGA
>JADHNX010000293.1 GCA_016779365.1 Planctomycetaceae bacterium | reverse complement strand
CGCGCGTCCCGGAAGACGTTCGAAATAAGTTTGCACAATGGGGACTCGCCAAAGACGAATTCACCGACAACGGCAACTGGCCTCATCAAATCTACGTTCGCGAAGCGCGTCGAATGGTTGGCAAATATGTCATGACCGAAAACGAACTGCTCAAGAAAAAGCCGACGCCCGAGTCAATCGGAATGGGTTCGTACACGATGGATTCTCACAACGTCCAGCGTTACGTCACTCCGGAAGGTTACGTTCAGAATGAGGGCGACATCGGAGTCAGCACGCGCGGGCCGTACGAAATCGCGCTGGGTTCGATCCTTCCCCAAAAGAAGCAGTGCGAAAACCTGTTGGTACCGGTTTGCGTGTCGAGTTCTCACATCGCCTTCGGATCAATCCGCATGGAACCAGTCTTTATGATCCTCGGCCAGTCCGCAGCCACCGTCGCGTCGATGGCGATCAACAAGGACATCGCCGTCCAGGATGTTGCCTACGAAAAACTCAAAGAACGGTTACTGAAAGACGGACAGGTTCTCAGCTACGAATACACCTACACCGGCAAAGCTGGAGTTGATCCGGCAACTCTGAAGGGGATCGTCGTTGACGATACGAACGCCAGACTCAGCGGCGACTGGGGAAACAGTTCGTCGACCGGAAGCTGGGTCGGGCGAGAATACCGACACGATGGCAACAAGGCAGATGGTAAATCCGTGGCGACGTTCGAAGCGAAGCTCAAGCCCGGTCGCTACGAAGTTCGGCTGGCCTATTCGCACAACGGCAACCGAGCCACGAATGTGCCGGTCGTTGTGCGGTACTCGGACGGCGAAAAGTCGACTCTGATCAACCAGAGGAAAGTTCCGCCGATCGACAAGCTGTTCGTCTCGCTGGGCGAATTCGATTTTTCTGGAGAGACTCCAGCTGCCGTGACGATTTCCAACAAGTCAACTGACGGCTACGTCATCATCGACGCCGTGCAATGGCTGCCGAAGTAATTCCAGTGCTTCGAGCAGTTCGCAAGGCACGTCTCGACGCGCGATCATTTCACAGATTCCGGCGGCGCGGCGAGACACTCCCGACGGACTGCCACGGCCCGGAGTAACTCACGCAACTATTGCCTTGCAACGATTTCCGGGATATACGAAACACTTCCCGCCGAGCGGAGTCACCCACTCCAGCTCACATTCCCTGCCACTTTTTTGTGAGATTCAGCATGAGCAATCTTTCCAGGAAGCAATGTTCGGGACCAGTTTCCCGTCGTGACTTCATGAAAATTGGCACTCTGGGCCTGGGTGGACTTTCGCTGGGCGAGTTTCTGAAGGTCAAAGCCGCAGCCGGTCCGGCGTTCGACGATCCGGACACTTCCGTGATCTATGTCTGGCTTCCCGGTGGACCTCCACATATGGAAACCTTCGATATGAAACCGGACGCTCCGGCTGATTATCGAGGTATCTTCAACCCGATCAGCACAAACGTTGACGGACTTTCCATCTGCGAACTCATGCCACGACTGGCCAGAGTCGCCGATCGATACAACATCATCCGATCCATTGCGCACAACTTCGCCGACCACGGCGGCGGCCATAAACGATTCATGACAGGCCGCATTCCCAAGACGCCAGTCAACACCGTGAACGACGCACCGGCGGTTGGCTCGATCGTTTCCAAGTGGTTCGAACGGCGTGACGTCGGCATTCCCAATTACATCTGTAACGCGCCGAACGGTCGCCACGGCATTGATGTCTTCGCGATGGGTTCAGCTTACCTCGGCCCTTCATACACGCCGTTTACCGTGCCGGGAAATCCCGACGACGAAAAGTTCGAGGTCAAGAACGTCTCCCTCTCAAAAGAAGTCGAAGACCGACTCGATGATCGCACAACACTGCTGGCCGGCTTCGATCGCCTGCGGCGCGACATCGACCAGACCGGGCTGATGGGCGCTCAGGATCACTTCCACGAAAAGGCCGTCGGACTGATCACCAACAACCGGACGCGTGACGCCTTCGACCTGTCGAAAGAATCAGACGAGCTGCGCAACAAATACGGGCGTCACTGCTGGGGGCAGCGAGCGTTGCTGGCTCGCCGGCTGGTTGAGGCCGGTTCCAAGTTCGTCACGATGGTGATGGAGAATCCGTACAAGAGCGGTATCGAGTGGCTGAAAAACGGGACGTACAACTGGGACTCGCACGCCGTTAATTGTCACCTCTTTGACGATGCGAAAGTCCGGCTGCCGATTCTCGACCGAGCGATCGCGACACTGATTGAAGACCTTTACGACCGAGGTCTCGACAAGAAAGTCCTGCTGATCGTGACGGGCGAATTTGGTCGAACGCCGCGCATCAGCGTCACGAAAGGTTCGCAAACCGGAGTCGACCAACCAGGCCGAGACCACTGGCCGCAGGCGATGTCTGTTCTGGTTTCCGGCGGCGGAATGCAAACCGGACAGGTCATCGGCTCGACCAATTCAAAAGGCGAACATCCTCACGAACGTCCGCTGACCCCCTGCGACTTCTGGGCATCGATCTATAAACATCTCGGAATCAACCCCGCCCACGAATACCCGGACTACAGCGGTCGTCCGATGCCGATCCTGCCATTCGGTGAGCCGATTCACGAGCTTGCATAGTCCGACTAATTCGCAGACCGACCGCAACTGCAACCGGTCGAAACGGGTAAGACGTAACTGATGCCGTTTCCGACGTGCTTCCAGAAGAAGTCGGGCGCGTGCTCGCTGTTCTGCTCGGTCATCGTTTTCGCGTCGAAGATTCGACCATTGGCAATCGTGAGTTGAACTCGTTCAGTGTCCCGAATTCTGGCGACCGGATCAGCACCCGACTCCATCACCAGAATATCGGCGAGCTTCCCGGATTCGAGTGAACCGAGATCACGGTCGAGTCCAATGTACTTTGCACCGTTGAGCGTTCCACTTTCCAGAGCCTGCATTGGTGTCATGCCGCCCTGCACGAAGCTCCACATTTCCCAGTGCGTGCAGATTCCGTTGAGTTGTCCGTGGCCTCCCGCCTGGACAAGCCCGCCGTCGTCCACAACCTGTTTGGCGATCTCTGCCACGCGAATGTGGTTGTAATCTTCCAGCGGCGACTTCTCGCGACGGCGCGAACGAGGATTCAGGATGTGCGGCGGAATGAAAGTCTTCAGCCGCTCATGCTTCCACAGATCGTCGTGTTCGTACCAGAACTGTTCTCCAGAAATCCCGCCGTAAGCGACGCTGAGCGTCGGCGTGTATCCGACCTTCGTGTTTCGCCAGAGATCCATCACGTCGTCATAAACGCTCTGAACAGGCAACGTGTGTTCGATGCCGGTGTGGCCATCGACGATCATCGTCATGTTGTGCATGAACGTTGAACCGCCTTCGGGTACGACCATCATTTCTAACTCGCGAGCAGCCGCAATGACCTTTTGCCGTTGGTCGCGCCGAGGCTGGTTGTAACTCTTCACCGAGAACGCTCCGACTGCCTTCATCCGTTTCAGATGAAACAGTGCGTCGTCCAGCGTTTCGATCTCCGCTTTGAAACTGCCGGCTGCTCCGTAAAGAATCGTGCCGGTTGAGAACGTTCTCGGAGCGACGATCCGGCCAGCCTTCGTCAGTTCGCTGGCGGCAAAAATGGCCTGCGTATCGTTGGAAGGGTCGTGAATCGTCGTCACACCAAACGACAGCCGAGCAAAGTCCACCCAGTTGCGTTGCGGAGTGATCCCAGACGTCGCCTGCGCCCCGTGAGCGTGCGTGTCGATAAATCCAGGCAGCACCGTCTGACCAACAATGTCGAGAACTCGGATGTTTGCCGGGATCTGAACTTTATCTCGCGATCCAACAGCTTTGATCCGGTTGCCCTCGACGATAATCACGCCGTTTTCAATGATGCCTGCCGGTCCCATCGTGATAACGCGACCGCCGACCAGCGCGAACGTATCGTTCGGTCTGGCATATTTCGCCTTGAACCCAATCCTGATCGATGCAGGTTCCGGACGCTTTTCACCATCTTTGAGTGCAACGGTGACATCGCTGATTCGACTGGCAAATAACTCCGGCCCGAGCGACCAGTGCAATGACTGACTGTCACCGGAAAAGTGCAACCAGTCTCCAGCCTGGACACTCAGTTTGCTGACAGGCAGGCCCTGAAATTTCGGCCCAATACTGATCGGCGAGCCTGTTTTCACAAACGGAGCGAGGTAGACGTTAAACCGTTCCACAAAGGCGATGTACTTACTGTCCGGCGAGACTCGGTAGTCGGTCGCCCATTGACTGGAGTAGTGCTCGCGTTCTTCGTGACCGTTCAGATCGACCGAGTAGAGCGTCAGGTTGTCCGCGTCCTTCTCTGATTTCGAACGTTGCAGAAAAACTCGATCTGATGCTTCGCCAAACTGTGGACTACTGCCTCCGCGAGACACCATGACAGGCTGCCCACCATTGACTGGTACTCGGTAAATGCCCGGTTCGTGCGAATACAACGGCGATCTCAACCGACCGCCGCTCGATTTTTCGTAGACGATCGTTTTGCCATCGGGCGACAGGACAGGATTGACGTAGTGGCCAGGCCGGACCGTCACCTGCCGATTGTTCTGAGGATTCTCGACCGAAGTGATGCGAATTGAACCGAGCGTTCGATCGTTCCAGGTTGTATAGACAATCTGCTTGCCATCTCGCGACCAGCTCGGACAAAACTCGAAATCATCCTTTTGAGTGGTAAGTCGCTGCGGCTCGCCGTCCGGAAGGTTTCGAATATAGATCTGCCCGAGAGCCTGGAACGCCAGCTGTTTGCCGTTCGGCGAAGTGCTCACCCAACGCAGCATCTTCACGTCGAACTCGTCCGGCGCGACCTCGACAGGAAACCGCACCGCTTCCGTTATTGTTCGCTCGTCCTTAATGCGGAACGGAATAACGGTTTCGGCTCCATCCGAAATGTTGATGCGCCGAATCTTTCCTTTGGCCCACAGAACGATCGACTTGCCATCGGGCATCCAGGCGAACGCCGGATAGACACCGTGGATCGCCCACGCTTCCTGCATGTCTCGTTCGAGCCGATCGTAAATCAGCTTCACCGCGCCGGACTCAGTGTCGAATAGATGCAGCCCGGTCTTCGGGCCGAGTCGCCGAACGAAGGCGATCGTTTTTCCGTCGGGGGACGGCGTAGGTCGACATGCTCCACCAGGACCTGTGATGAAAGATTCAGTCTCTCCCTTCTCCAGATCGAGTCGTTTGACCGTGTAGATTTGCCCGTTCGAATCTTTGTCATACTGAAACGAGTCGCCCGGCGTGGAGTCCTGTGAGTAGTACAGAAACCGACCATCGGGCGAGAACACCGGCTCGTTAACATCCTTCTGATCGTTGGGCCGCTTCGTCAACTGCACGCCAGCCATCGCGTCGAGACTGGCGGCATCGCGGTGGTACATCCACATTTCGCCGGCGCCCAAAGAACGCCGACTGGTGAAATGTTTGCGGGCGACAATGTATTGATCGTCAGGCGACCATGCCGGCCCGTTCAGCAGCCGAAACGCTTCGTTCGTAACCTGCCGCAGCTCTTTCGTGTTTCGCTCGATGATCCAGATGTTGTCGCCAGATTTCCCATCTTTGCCATCACGATCACTGGTAAAGGCAATCCAGTTGCCGTCATGACTGAAGCGAGGCTGAAAGTCCCAGGCAATCCCCGACGTGAGCTTCTCCGGCGATCGCTCTGCGCTGTCAGCACCGGAAATCGGCATCACATAAAGATCGCCGAGCAGGTCGAAAACAATCTCGTCGCCGCTCGGGTGAACGTCGACCGAAACCCAGGTTGCCTCAGAAACGTCGATCACCTGCTGAGATGAAGTCCCCGGCGGAGTCTCAATCGACCATTTCGCCTCTTTCTTCTCAGCTTCATCTTTCGAGCCGACGCCCGCCGGTGGAACTTCCGCTGCCCCGACAGCAACCGCTTTCTCCGAACTCTGGTCTTCCCTCGAATCCTGAGCAGACAGCGGAAATGCACTCAAAACGGCAATACAAAAAGCAAAATGAAACGCGCAACCTGACATTCGAAATCCCCACCGACGCACAAGACCAGTCTTTACGGTCGGTAGGGTATCTGGCAACGCCCCTCGGCTGAAAGCAACGAGAAGCATCGCTCCCAACAACTACAAACGGATCAGTGGATACCAGCAGGATGAGATCATCCATCAACCAGCGCTACCCACGATCATCACTTGACTCGACAAGGAAAATACGAGACTTCCGACGATCCGCCGACTTCTGGTCTAGGAGCTCTGGCCGGGCGTCTGGGAATCGTTCGTGCCGTCTTTCTCGTCAACCGACTCGGCTCTGCCGAGCGGGTTGTCAACATGCCATCTTTTTGTCCAGTATTGACCAATATCGAATCTAAAATCTTCGTCCACCCGTCGCGCCGGCACGTCGGCGTCCGGAATGTCCGGCCCCTGTCATGCCACAACCCATTGAAGTGTACTGCCCTCACTGCGAATCAACGTTGAAGTTGAAGAACCGCGCGGTCGAAGGCCGTATCGTTCCCTGTCCGCGTTGCAGGAAGAAATTCCGGATCGAGATTCCGGCTCAGGCCACGTACGACGAATACGAATACGACGCCTACGAAGAGGAAGCGGACGCGTATGAGGAATACGAAGCGCCGCGGCGGTCGAATCGGGCGAGCAGTTCACGGGCCGGACGCGGGCGACGCGGCGGCGGCAAATCGCGTTCGAAAAAGACGTCGTCCGTATAGCCGAATTTCACCCTAGTCGCGGGCATTGGCGTCGGCGGCCTGTTGATCGTCGGCGTGCTCGTCGCTTTGCTAATGCGCGGCGGCGATGGTGACGTCGCCAGCAACGTGCCGAATGCTGCTCCGGGGGCTGCCGGCTCCCCAGCGGTTCCCGGTGCTGCGGCGAATTCCAGTGCTCCTG
>JADHNX010000292.1 GCA_016779365.1 Planctomycetaceae bacterium | reverse complement strand
CCGCACAATCAACGCCACATGGACCAATTGATGTCCGAACCGTTGACGGCGGCGAGATTGACTTCCTGGCATTGTCCGGTCACAAACTTTTCGGACCAACCGGAATCGGAATTCTCTACGGTCGCGAAGAACTGCTGCGGGAAATGAACCCGTTCCTCGGCGGCGGCCACATGATCAGCCGAGTCTTCAAAGATCATTCCGAATGGGCCGCCCCGCCAGCCAAATTCGAAGCGGGCACGATCCCCATCGTCCAGGCCATCGCGATGGGCACCGCGATCGATTATGTCGAAGACCTCGGCTTTTCAAACATCCACGAATACGAAGCCACCCTGCTCCGCTCCACCACTGAAAAACTGGAATCGATTCCCGGTTTGAGAATCCACGGCCCGTCCTGTGAGTTCAAAGGCCCGATCGTCAGCTTCACGATTGACGGAGTCTCAGCCGAAGACCTGGCCAACCTGCTGGACATCAAAGGCGTCTTTGTCCGACACGGCCACCATTGCACGATGCCACTGCATGACAAACTCGGCATCACAGCTTCTATTCGAGCCAGCTTCGCGATGTACAACACTCACGAAGAAATCGACCGCCTCGTCGAAGCCATCAATTTCGCGTTGAAACGACTTTCGTAAATCAGACGACGTCCAACGTTGGACCATCGATCGCCGCATCCTTCAGCCGAAGCTGACCGCACGCGGCGTCAATGTCGGCCCCTTTTCGTTTCCGCACGGTAGCCGCGACGCCCCGCTCTTCAAGAATCGAAACGAACTCTGCGGTCCGCGACGCCGACGGCTCGTCAAAGTCCAACGTCTCCACTCGGTTCATCGGAATCAGATTCACGTGAGCGTTCCGCGACTTCAGCAACGTCGCCAACTGATGTGCATGCTCGGGCTGATCGTTCAGACCGCCAAGCAGTACGTATTCAAAGGTCACGCGACGCCCGCTGGTCTCAAAGTATTCGTCGGTCGCTTCGAGAATTGCGTAGACTCCGATTTTATCGTTAACCGGCACGAGTTCGTCCCGCAACTCGTCAGTCGGAGCGTGCAATGAAACCGCCAGGTTGTACGGCTTGCCAACCGCCGCCAGTTCGCGAATCTTTGCTGGCAGGCCAACCGTCGAAATTGTGATTCGACGAGGACTCAAACCAAGCCCCTTTGGGTCGGTCACTTCGTCCAGAACCGGCAACAGCACTGGCAGATTCTGCAACGGCTCGCCGATCCCCATTACGACGATATTCGTCAGCCGCTCATCAGCATCGAGCAGTCGATCAAGCCGCAGAATCTGCTCAAGAATCTCTTCGCGTTGAAGATTCCGCTTCAGGCCGAGCATCCCACTCGCACAGAAAACGCACCCCATCGCGCAACCAACCTGCGTGCTGATACAGATGGTTCGTCGATCCGGCTCGCGCATCAGCACACACTCGACCGTGTCGCCACCAGGCATCTTCAGCAGCAACTTCTCAGTCAGATCGCTGGCAACCTGATGAGCGACAACTTCTGCCGAAAACAGAGTGAATGCACTATTCAGCTTTTCCCGAAGCGCCTTCGACAGGTCAAGCATCCCGTCAAACGACTCCGCCCGATTCTCAAACAACCACCGCCGAATCTGATCCGCGCGAAATCTTTGCTCACCATTCTCAAGGCACCAGGTCTCAATCTCTTCATGAGTCAGTGAGAGTATCGCACGAGACACAAGTCAAACTTTCTAACAGCGAACGAAGCGATCCATTGGTCAATCAGAATGAATTGGCAATCTCATCCGGCACGCGAGTCAGGTCGCCAAACTTCATCGACTCGCTGATCCACGCCAGTGTGACCTGCCCGGTCGGGCCACTTCGATTCTTGGCAATAATCAGGTCCGCTTCGCCGGGTCGATCTTCAGGATCGTAGGCGGCAGGGCGATGAAGAAACATCACAACGTCAGCGTCCTGCTCGATCGATCCACTTTCTCGAAGGTCAGCCAGCCTCGGTCGTTTGTCTTCGCGAAGTTCGACACCGCGGTTCAACTGAGCCAGAGCAATGATCGGCGCTTCAACCTCTTTACAGAGAAACTTCAGCCGCCGACTGATCAAAGCAATCTGCTGCTCACGCGGAGCTGACTTGTCTTCCGGCTCGATAAGCTGCAGATAGTCAATAATGATGACGCCAAGTCCCCAACGCCGTTTGATTCGACGAGCGATCGCGCCAATCTGAGCCATCGTTCGACCAGGCACGTCGTCAATGAAAATTTTAAGCTCGCTGAGTTCCTGCGACGCGACCATCAACTGGTCCTGTTCGACCTCGTCTAGATCACCCGCTCTCAAACGATGCCCATTGACTCGCGCGCGAATGCAAAGCAAACGCTCGGCTAGTTCGAGTTTCGACTGCTCAAGACTGAACAGTAGGACTGAAGCACCTGACTCTGCCGCCCCCTCCGCTATGTTACAGACCAGCGCGGTCTTCCCCATACTTGGACGAGCGGCCAGAATGATCAACTCTGTCGGCTGTAGTCCGTTTGTTTGCTTATCGAGATCGACGAAACCAGTCGTAAGTCCGGTCACGTCGCCGGTCTTCTGTATACGCTCGTTAATCCGACTGAAGGCGTCGATAAGAATGTCGTGAAGGTTCATCTTCTCGACATGTTCCTGCTGCTCAAGGATCGAAAAGATCCGCTGCTCCGCACTGGCCAGTACATCTTCGGTGTCTTTGCTGCCCTCGTAGACTTCACCGAGAATCTCATTGCACGAATTTGCCAGCGTCCGCTGAATCCATCGATCGCGAACGATATCCGCGTAGTAACGCGCGTGCGCCGCATTTGGCACAGCCTCCAGCACCTGAATCAGGTACTGGTCGCCGCCGACCACCTCCATATCCCCGTTGCGGGTCAACTCTTCACTCAGCGTTACGGCGTCGCCTTTTACACCACGCTCGTGAAGACGCATCACCGCTTCAAAAATTCGCTGATTGGCTTCGCTGTAAAAGTGATCGGGGCGCAAGACTTCGACAACATCATCAAGCGCCTCGTGCGAAAGCAGGATACTACCCAACACACCTTGCTCTGCTTCGAGGTTCTGCGGCGGCAATCTGCCAGCGAAAGATTCGCGAGGTGATCGTCTCTTATCCATGCCAATCGATCCCCTGGAGAGAAGTGAAGGTGAGCTGAATCGAGATACCCGTCAACGCCAGACCATCAGCAAGACTCATCGCGATCAACGACTGCTGAATGTTCTGAAAACTGAACGAAAACAGCCCGACCGCCAGGAAAGCAGTCGGGCTGGGATTCTATAAGACTTCGCTCGGCTTCACACAGTCGCGGAAGCCTGTTCGCCAACTATTCGTTGCCGCCAGCTTTCGGAACAACCCAAACCTTGACTTCGGCTTCGACTTCCGGGTCAAGCTGCACCTTAACGGTGTACATGCCTGTTTCCTTAAGTGGCCCTTCAAGCCGCACCTGACTGGTTTCAATCGGGAAGTTGGCAGCCTTCAACTGAGCACTGATGTCTGCCCCTAGGATTGACCCGTACAAATGGCCTTCCTTGTTGGCATGAGCTTCCAGAGTGACGCTGTACTTGCCAACGTTTTCGGCGAGTTCACGAAGACTCTTAATCTGATCTTTCCGAGCAGCCGCTTGAGCCTTCTTGTGCTCCTCAACGGCCGCCTTGTTTTCATCAGTTGCGATCGTAGCCAGCCCCTGCGGAACTAGGTAGTTCCGAGCGAATCCAGCTCGAACACGAACAATTTCTCCCTGGGCGCCAAGGCTTTGAACGTTTTCAGCCAGCAAAAGCTCCGACATTCGTCGTCGAGTACCGGGAATCTTCTTAATTCGGTTTTTCCTGAGCATGTCTCTTACACTTCTTATCTGTATGAAATGTCTCTGTTTGCCTGAAGCATGGTCCCCTGCGAGGCAGAACCTGTTCAGTCGTGTGGCCTTCCATTGGCCCACACGATAATCAAACATCAGAATGGTACATCGTCGTCCGGAGGAGCACTTCCGCCGCCGGATTCAAACCCGCCTTCGGAAGTACCAGAATTCGTAGCGGGTACGCCGCTTCCAGCGTTAAAACTTTGACCGCCTCCGCTGCGTTGTGGAGCACCGTCTCCACGTCCCGGCAGCATTGTCATATTCTCTCCGACCACTCGCAGTTTGCTGCGTTTCTGGCCGGTCTCTTTGTCATCCCATTGGTCAAGCTGAAGACGCCCTTCAATCAGAACGCCCCGCCCCTTTCCCAGATACTCGCCCGCTACTTCCGCCTGGCGTCCCCAGAGGGTTACGTCAACGAAAGTCACTTCTTCCTTCTTCTGATTTGTTTGCTTATCGAACCAAGTCCGATTGACCGCCAGACCAACTTCTGAGACAGCAGTCCCGGAAGGCGTATATCGAACCTCTGGATCGCGAGTCAAATTGCCCATCAGGATGACTTTATTAAAACTAGCCATTCTGTCTGATCCTCAAAAAGTTCTACGAGACGGTCTCTCCGACATCAATGTCAATCAGTCAGCAACAAACGACAGTACTGGAGACTAGAACGCCTTACTCGTCATCGTCATCCATGCTGTCGTCATCACTATCCGCGTCATCTCTTCCTGCAGATTTCTCGGTCTCGACATCCGGATCAACGGTTCTGAACGCTTCGCCGCCAACCATCTCAACCATCTGATCATAGAGCCCTTTGTCGTGGCTCAAAATCAGGTGCCGCAGAACGTTATCGTTAAGTTTAACGATGCCATTGATCTCGTTGACGGCTCGACTTTCCGCAGTGAAAAACGCGAGGTAGTACAGCCCCTTGCGGTGCCCGTTAATCGGGTAGGCCAGCTTTGTATCCTGCCACGGACGATGGGCAGCAACCGTTCCGCCAACCTTTTCAATAATTGCAGTAACCTCTGTCGCAGCAGCGTCTGGATTTGCACCGAAACGCCCGCTATCAAGGATGAACATTCCTTCGTAGTGATTGATCGCCAAGACTCTACCCCTGTCAATGCGACACACCAGCTATCGCCGGATCGTGTCAGTCCGAATTCTCGCCAGCAGATTCCCGCCCGGATGGGGTTGTGGGCGAATCGCCTTCCATTGGCGAATCGTCCGAGCCACTCTGCTGAGCATTCCCTTTATTGATTTGTCGCTTCTTTGGCTTTGGCTCTTTGGACGGATTGAGCAGGTTCATCGCCTTTTCAATGCCATCCCTGATCCAGTACTCCAGGCCGTCCACAGCTTCCTGAATGCACACATCGACAAGTTGCCGTTCGACATCCGAAAACCGCTGCAGGACAAAGTCGCT
The DNA here is from genome assembly GCA_016779365.1 of Planctomycetaceae bacterium. GTDB lineage: Bacteria > Planctomycetota > Planctomycetia > Planctomycetales > Planctomycetaceae > JABMPE01. The sequence continues at coordinate 1,632 of JADHNX010000292.1, read as the reverse complement.
GGCAGCCATTCGCCCCGGAGGGCGACCTATTCCCACTCTCAGTCGGGAAATCCTATCCGTACCCAGATGCCGAATTGTGTCAGCCAGTCCCTTTTGACCGCCAGCAGAGCCCGCTGGACGAATTCTCATTCGCCCCACATCCAGATTCATATCGTCGACCACCAGCATCACATCTTCGTGGTCAATCCTGAAAAACTCGACGCATTGCCGAACACTCTTTCCGCTCGCATTCATATAAGTCTGCGGAGCCAGCAACACGACCTTCTCTCCGTTAATCAAATGGTCAGTCATCAGACCATCGAATTGCGACTTCGCCGCCGGAAAAAAGTGTCGATCAGCAAAAGCACTCAGTATTTCAAACCCGATGTTGTGTCGAGTTTTGTCATATCGAGGACCAGGATTCCCAAGCCCCACGATCAGCTTCATATTCTAACCTGTTACAAATGACAGCTGATTACTCTCATTCGTCTTCGTCGGTTGCACTTCGACCGATGACTTCGGGCTCTCCAGCAGCGTCGACATCCTGCTGCTCAATTTCGACTTCCTGAGGCTCCGAAATCCGCAGAACCACAGTGTCACTTGCCAGAACACTCGTCAGGTCAGCATCGAAAGCAAGGTCGGCGATCGTCACTTCGTCGCCGATTTTCAACGCCCCAATTCTCACTTCCACCTTCTCAGGGATGTTGTAAACCGGGCAGTTGACACTGATTTCATGAAGCACGTGCTCAAGCACGCCTTCGTTCACAGTACCTCGCGTGGCGATTGGAATTTCCACATCGACACGTGCCTGTGGATCAACTCGCTGAAAGTCAGCATGCAGAATGTGCAACAGAAAAGTGTCCCACTGCACCTCTTTAACCAATGCTTTCTGCTCAGCTCCGTCGATCACCAGATCGCAAACCTGCGAACCTGAAACGATAAACGGCTTCAGCTCGTCACCGGATATAGTCAGATTAACACTTTCCTGACCCAATCCGTACAGGTTCACAGGCACCTTACCTTCACAACGCAAGCGTCGAGAATGCGATGTTCCAATTTGAGTCCGCTTTTCAGCGACAAGTTTGCCATCGTCTGCCATTGTAATGCTCGATCATCTTATCAGTTAAGCACTTATGAATTTGTCGAGTGCTTCCAATGCACGTTCGACGCAGGGATTCCCATCACAGGGCCGCCGAATTGGGGCCGGAGAAGCGGGGAAGATACCGACGGCCCCATCGATCTTCAACCGATTGACAGTGAAGACTTTCGGCAATCATCAAGTCACTTTCTGGACGGAGCTCTCGCAGCGTCGACGCACCATCCGGAACTTGATCGGCACGCCGAAATTTACGCAGTCAACGAACCTCAATCGACGCTCCGGCGTGACCATAACGTCGTGCTGATTCTGGCCGAGAATCATCGTCCCTCATTTGCCGTTGATATCGGACCACCAAAGGAAGCCTGGACACCCAAAGGCGGCAGCGGGCATTCAATCGGAAAAACATCTGTATGCACTTAAGAGTCAAGCAGTCCGTACGGTTCTCGCGGTAAAAGTTTTGCAGTTTTTTTGATGAGAGTTTTCACTCCGCATCGGACTGCGTGGCTTTCCCTTTTAACGGTGCTCAGCGATTCGGAGGTGGTGGGACTGGCTTG
>JADHNX010000291.1 GCA_016779365.1 Planctomycetaceae bacterium | reverse complement strand
TTTGACTCGATCGATTTCTTCAGACCGGGAAAAGGACCTCGGCAGAACTAATGCATGGAAGGACGTCGCCCACGTCAAAGTGCTCTGTGTCGCTGAGAATTCGACACTTCTTCTCACGCATCCGATCAGAAAGAATCTTCCATGACACCAGTTCGAGCGACCGCCCTGATTGGAATCCTCTGTTTATCCGTCGTTCCATACGCATTGCCGACATTCGCTCAACGTGACGGTACTACTGAATCGAACGCGGTTCAGAATGAGGCAGCGTCGTCAAACGGACAGAAACAGACCGACGAGATTACTGCTGTTGAGGCAAAATTCCGCTTGAACAGGATTGGGGCTGGCTTTGGACCAGAGCTGGAGCACCTGCAAGCCGCCATGAGGAATACCAGAATCACATTTGCCCAACTGGGCGAGATTCGACGCAGATTCTGGGCGGCTGATTCTGATGCTGAGCGGAAAGTTCTGAGGCAGGCGTTCGCTGAAGCGCTGATTGAGAAGGACTTTCAGCTCCTTTACGGGGGTGTGACAACCGGTTCATCGGGATTTCTGACGACAGTTTACCGTCAAGCTCTCGATGGAGGCGTTCCAGAAGCTGCACGGCCGATCTTTGATCGCTGGGTCGAAGCGATACGTGACCACATGGGGATTCGCGAGAAGCAGCGGTACCAACAGATCGAGAATCTCAAGGCGTTCGACCTTGATCGGTTCAGGCAGGCCTTTAAAGCAACTCGCCACTTCGAAGACCAGTACATGTTGCTGAGAGACTGGAGCGAATACCAGAAGGCCGGACGCTCCCAGGATTTCTACCCGACCCCCGAAGCATACGTGGTTTATTTGCAGCAGGTGGATGGCGAACCTCTCAGCCAGACACATGCAGTCGCCAGATACCGGCAACTGGCCGCAATGTTCGGTGACGAGACTCTGAAGAAAACCGCGAATCAACAACGAGTGAAACCAACCGACTCGGACGGAGTGATTCGTGGCAGCCGCATGAAGCCGATGTACGACTACTTCGAGCAGGTCAGTCAGGGCAGTGATGCCGGGTTTATTTTCAACCAGTTGCGCATGATCGCTCGGTCCGAGGATCGCTGGGCCGAAGCTATCAGCGAATTTCAGGAAATGATCTCACTCATCGACGCGAAGGTCGCCCTTGCGGCAGCGTCGAAAGCACGACGCGATCCGAACGCCCAACTGGCGGATTTCGTGAGAGCCCTTTCTGAGTCAGGCGATCGCGAGTGCTTTCTGGTGAACGCGGCGCGAGCAAAAGGCATGAAGTGGAAGGTCGCAGGCAGACAATACGAGGCTCTGTGTGAGATCTACGGTGAAGACCTCGTTCTGAAGGCGGCGAGTAAGGTACGAATTGCGAAGCCTCTCGATCCCAGCAAGTCGTACTTCGACTACTACATCAAAGTGCCTTCGGAACTCACAATCGGTGACGGGGCAAAGTCAGCAAACTCAGGCATTACTCGGGACGAGGCCATCGCCCTGCTTCTGAAACGCGAACAACGGAAGACGGAAGTTCATGGGAACCTGTACGACAATGCGACAACGACTCTGTCCAAAGACAACATGATTTCCTCAGCGATGCTCCCATCGAAGTACACGGGTGGCCGGATTGTTGCCGATTCCAATGGAGTGGCGTTCAGCGTCGCTGGTGCTCCGGGAGCAAGTCTCTTTGGCCTGTTCGGTGGAAACACAAAGACGAATCGCGTTGTGGTTTTCAGCGGCGATCTCAACAAACGTCCAACCACAATTCAGAACGTTGAATTCGATCCATTCGGGAAATCGATGGCAATGTCGCGCGAGTATGTTGTCGTCGGCGATCGAAAGGCGTGGCTGAGCAATCCGAAGACGGGGCGAGGGCCTCGCCTGAATGCTGGTGAAGCTTACGTCTACGACCGCAGCACTGGAAAACTCGTCACAAATATCCGGCCGCCACAAGACAGCCTGATGCCGGGGCTGCACTTCGGCGCTGCTGTCGCCGCCTGGGATAAATTCATCGCGGTTGGAGCCACCGGCAAACGAGGCCAGTCGGAAGACGAAGGAGAGGTCAACATTTACGACGTCAGATCAGGCGAGCATCAATTTCGTATCTCTTTGCGGCCCGTGGATCAGGCATACAAAGGCTTTGGCGCGGGCATCGCAACTGACGGCAAGACACTGCTTGTCACTGCTCCAGGAGCAGACAAAGTCAGCCGTCTACATCCTGCAGCCTTCCTCCACAAAGCCGAAGATGGAACACTTATCGCGAGGCTTGAAAGTCCCGGCAATGGCACTGAGCGTAAGGAGTATGGTGCATCCATCGCAGTCGCTGGTGAATTGGCCGTCGTCGGATCCCCACGACATCGAAATGGTGGTGCTGCGTTCGTCTACAGTTCATCCACGGGCAAGCTCCGGGCCACACTGCAGAATACGGCAACCTATCAAGACACAGATGACCTTGGCGACAGTTCTCATCTGAGGTCACTCATCGTCAGGGCCGAACAGTTTGATCACGGATTTGGCAGAGCCGTATCTGTCAGCGGCGACAGAATCGTGATCGCGTCAACGCGAAGTCTCCACGTGTTTGATTCCAGGACGATGCAGCGCATCCAGACCATCCCCGTCGGCAGAGACATCAACTCAGAGCGCATACAACTACACGACGTTGCTATCGCAGGAAAGACGATCATCGCGACAACCAGGAATGGCGACGGCGAAGACTGGACGCACCACCGGGTCAGCTTGAACGAAACCGACACAAACTAAGCGTCTTGCTTTAAATATTTCAACATGCCCGCCAAAGCGATCACACAATTCAAAATTTGATCATGAGTTTGAGATCCTCAGAAATGATTGATAGTCAGGCGTAACGAACCGTACAGCCCACCAAAGGATGACTGACGAAGTACTTGAGTACCTTTCGATGCACGAGGCCCGGCAGGTTGAGCAATTCCGCAGTCTGGAGTCGTACCTGGAGAAATATGTGTACCTCGCCGTCGGCGCATCGGACCAACGAGCATCGCAATTAATCAGTCAAGACCAAAACCTGATCAGCCAATATCCGCAAACAGAAACTTCGATGAACCGTCGAGACTAATCGTTGTGGAATCACCCACCATGCACCTTGACTCAAAGCACTAAGCTGCCACTCGATCTCCGGTCGACAGTTCTTCCAGGAGACTTCGAATGATCTGCTCGGCATTCAGCTTTTCTTCGAGCCAGTCATCACGCATGTGACGCCAGCGGGATTCGCGCTGTTCCCAGTCCTGCATGCGATGTTCGAGCCGCGCTTCCTGTTCGTGAAGTTCGCGTTCCCGTTCCCTCATTCGCCGTTGAAACGAATCCCGGTCGGTACGAAGCCGCTCGTCTTCTTCCTCCAGACGGCCCTGAGCAATGGCGACCAGCCTTGCTGTTTCGGCGTCGGTCCCGCCGCCCGTCGTTTTCAACTGTCGGAACTGTCCCGCTACGACGGCACGAACTTCTTCGACTCGCTGCTTTGCAGCCTGTTCGTCAACGTTCGCCATCAGCTCGGCCATCGCTTCCTCAGCAGCCAATCGCGACTCCAGATTCACGACGCTCATCTGCTCCAGCTCGCGCCGCATCTGATCGAGCCTTATCGACCGATCGTCCAGCTTCTGTCGTTCCCGGTCGATCTTTTCAAACTGCTCGTTCCGCGTCGACTCGAGTGCTGCCCACTGCCGCTCCAGGTCGACCCGCTCTTCGGTGAGTTTTTCACGATCAGCTGCCAGTTCGGCCTGAAACTGCTCGCGAGCTTTCTCACGAACATTCTCTTCCCGCTCCAGCGAACGTTCACGCTCGGCAAGCACTTCTCGAAACCTCATCAACTGCCGTTGCCGTTTGCGAGTCAGTTCTTCACGACGCTGAAACTCAGCCCGCCAGCGCTGACGATTCACGTCGAGCGTGTGAGTCCCTGACTGCATGGCACGATGCTGGTCAGCCAGTAACTCTTTCTGGACGGCAACAAGTTCATGCCACTCGGCACGTTCACGCTCGAGGTCAGCCCTGGTCTGAGCGTTCTCGAATGCTGCTTTTTCGGCAAGATTCTGCTGTTCAACTTTTCGCTGCTCCAGCTCAACGGTCTCGTTCGCGATCTGTTGATCCACCGCTTTCAACCGGTTCTGAACTTCCGCCTCAAACTGACCACGGGCAGCCTCCAGACTCACTTTGTGGCGAGCTCGTTCCTGCTCAAGCTGCTCCGTCACTTTCTGCCGTTCTTCGACAAGCGATGTCCGTGCCTGCCGCAGCGCGGCTTCCTGAGCGTCCCGCACTTCGTCCAGCGCAGTCTGCTCACGCTTCATTCGAGCTTCAAACTCGGCAACCTGTTCTGCCAGCTGTTGTCGCTCGGCCTCAATGTCCGAACTCAGCTTACGACGAAGTTCGTCGCGTTCCTTGCTCCAGCTTGATCTGACTTCGGCCAAAGCGGCATCGTGTGCGGCCTTCGCGTGCGACTCCAGCTCCGATCGGCGTTGGGCAAGAGTGGCCTCGGCTTCGATTGACAGCTTCTCGATATCGAGCCGCGTCTGCTTCAAGCGTTCTCGCTCGACCGCAATCTCATTCTGCAATTCCTCGCGTTCGCGTTGAATCTTTGATCGGTTCTCGTCAATCGTCGCTGCCAGTGCCGATTCCCGCTGCTCAATTTCTGCGAGATTTCTCTGCCGTTCGGCGGCGAGGTCTCGTTCGATCTGCGCGAGCGCCTGTTGATGAATTTCCGCTTCCCGTTTCAACTCGGCCTCTTCGGCCGCTTTCAGAATCTTCCATTCGTTTTTCTCAGCAGCGAACGCCGCTCGTTCGGATTCAATGTCGGTCACGGTCTGAGCGCGAACCCGACGACGTTCAACTTCCAGATCACGACGAATCTGCCGCATCAGCGACTGATGTTCCTCGCGCAGCTTTTCCGACTGAGCCGACAGTTCGTTTCGTTCGGTTTCGGCGAGCTGCTTCGCATGTTTCAGCGCGGCCCGGTCAACATCCAGTTGCTCAGCCAGCTCTTCCGCCAGACGTTTCCGAGCCTGTTCCAACTGTTCTCGACCGCGCGCGACTTCCTCTTCTCGAACCTGCAGATCGTTCAACAGCTGCTGAGCATCGGCAAGCTTTGCCGCGAACTCACCTTCACGACGGTTGAGCTCCGCATCGCGATCCTGACGCTCATCATCAAACTGCTGCTGTGCCAGTCGAAGCTGCCGCTGCTCCTGATCGAGCGTTGCTAACTGATCCGAAATGTAGCTCTCACGCCGACTTTGCTCGGCCATTCGCTCTCGCAGGTTTCCCGCGATTTGACTGGCCTGCATCAGAAGCTGACTGTCATCATTGGACATGCGCGAAATCCTCCAGACTGGGCAAAGCCAGTTTGAATCGAGCGAGTTGACAAAGGTGGCGGCAATGAAAAATGAATCGCAGGCAATCGACGAAAACGGGAAGTTTTCAACCTGCAGTGTGGCGTGAAAATGTCGCGGAGAATCTGAGACGAGCAGTCTCAACTTGAGAAGGGGTCAGGAGTATCGACCGTTTCGTCACAAAGTGTCAACATGCGTTGCGGCGGCCAGAAATTAACTGAAAAGCAAGCATCAGCCTTTGATGCAGCCGTGCACCGAAACCACTACCGGCACTTGCCCAACCGACACTCGGATACAGCTTTCCTCGCGAAACCTTCCTCTGGACGATGATTCGCTGGCGTACGTCGGATAAAGTTTTACCGATTACTTCAAAGCGGTCAGACATCGCTCCGAAACAGCGTGAACCAAACAAGCCCCTTGAATTCGACAAACTCTGGGAGTCAGCCCGTGCCGAAAGCGACACTACTGGTCATCGGAGGCGTCGATCAGGGAGCCCGGTTCGAACTTGACGGCAGCGATGCGTCGATCGGTCGCGGCGTTCAGAACGTCATCCGAATCCTTGACACCGAAATGTCGCGAAACCACGCGTCGATCAGCTACAACGACGGCGCGTTCGTCCTTACCGATCGAAACAGTTCAAACGGGACGTTCGCCAACGGAATTTCGGTCCAACGCCACCGCCTGGCGACCGGCGACCAGATTCAGATCGGCAGTACCGTGCTGCTGTTTGCCGAACCGACCGATTCTCAGAAAGAGGTTCCGGTCGACTTCGTCTCTCCTCACACCGGCGACGACGCCTCTCAGATCGTCTCGAAAGTCGGGCTGGACGCCGGTCGCCGACTGCTCGACCAGGCGTCTCCCGTTCACGAGGACCAGGCCGGCGAGACGCTGGCCCAGCTCCGGCTGCTTTATCGCATCTCGGAAGAAATGGTCAGCTCGACCCTTTCGATGGAACAGCTCCTTCAGCGGATTCTCGACACATCCCTGGAAGCCATTGGCGCCGACCGGGGCTGCGTCCTGGTCAGCAACCCCGAAACCAGCAAACTGGAACCGCGGGCACTGGCACACATCAGCGGCGGAACGATGACTGGTCGCATGCCGATTTCAAGAAGCATCGTCGACTACGTTGTCCGAAAGGGACAGGGCGTCAGGACTTCTGACGCGCGAGCAGACAGCCGCTTCGCCAGCGGAATCAGTATCGTCCAGGAGGGCATCCGCGAGGCAATGTGCGTCCCCATGCCTGGCCACTACGAGCTGATGGGCGTGATTTATGTGGACACTCGAGTTTCACAGAGTGGCCTTGTTCCGGGCCAGCCGATCGCCAACAAGTTCACCGATGCGCAACTCAACCTGATGGCCGCGATCGGGCGGCAGGCGGCACTCGCCATCGAAAATCACCGCTATCAGGATGCGTATGTCAAAGCCGAACGACTGGCCGCCGTCGGGCAGACCATCGCCATCCTCAGCCACCATACGAAGAACATCCTTCAGGGCGTGCGCGGCGGCAGCTACCTGATCGACATGGGCCTGCAGAGCCACGACGAGTCACTGAT
>JADHNX010000290.1 GCA_016779365.1 Planctomycetaceae bacterium | reverse complement strand
AACGGCGAGCAGAAGACGACTGCGTTCAGACAAACGCTGACTCCTTCGGCTTGCCGTTAAACGAGTAGTGCTCATGCAGGTATAAAAATTCGTTGGAATTAAAGAGGGCGTGACAGAAGTCGGTGACCGCCCCGAGTGTCTTCGCGGACGCTGCGGAGTTGGCTGTCGGCGGAGTTGGTCGTAACCAGACGGTCTCGGAGGCGGGGTGTTCGCCGTCGTCGCTGTTGAATGTCCAGTCGAGGATGCGTACGGCTTGGTCGGATTCGTCGCCGATCAGAAGCTGTTCGCGAGACAGCACGCCGCGACTCACGGTCAAACGAGCGAACTGGCCATCCCACAGATGCGACTGTGAATCACGACCGCCAGCGATGATCTTCATGGCCGGATTCTGAATTCCACCAATGATCGCAGTCTTTACCGTCGAGATCTGCAGCTCGGAATTCGGGTCGGATAAGTCCTGCAGATAGAACGTCACTACCCCGGCGGCAGGGTCGTCTTCTGTCGGAGTCGCTGAGATCGCGGCGGCAAGATAAACCGGCTTGTTCAGCGGATAACGCAAGCCAGACGCGACGACTTCATACTTGGTTTGTCCGCTACTCGTTCGTCCCACCAGGGCCACGACAAAGTTGCGAGGCTGGAATGCTGACTTCTCGCTGGTGACACAGATCTTCCAGCCGTCGGTCCTGAGATCACCGTTCCAACGTGAGAGCAGCGTGTTGGCTGTGGCATCGGGATAAACTCGATCAAGAATGGTGACCGCTTCGACGGTGAACTGGTTGTCAAAGCCATCCGTCTTCTTCAAATGCAGACGCTCGAAGCGACTACCCGGCTGAAGCCATAGAGCCTTCTCCCCAAACGCGACGTTTTTCACCGGATCGAAATGCTGCGTCACGGGCCGCAGTCCAGTCTCGCCAGCGAACTTGTCGACGACGACCGGCTCTGTGATGGACTCTGCTTGTTGGCGAACGAACGCCAGAGCCTCCGAGACTTCGTCGTCGGTCGCGCTTCGACCGAAGGCCAGTCGCCATGCCAGGCGAATATCGTCTGCAGCCAGTTGTGCCTTACCGGCAAGGAGTCGTTTCGCGAATGCTCGCGAGCGGTCCAGTGTCCACTTGCCATTGACGAGCAACAGGGACTGAACGGGAGTCGTCGTCGCGACGCGATCTGGGGCGGATTCAAAACACAGCGGTGCATCGAACCCGCACAGCAGTTCGTCCGGACTGTTCCTCATTCTCTTCACATAGACACTGCGATACGGCGTCGCGCCGTCGACCGAGGCTCCGCCTTCGCGATGCTGGAGTTCACCGGAGACGGAGAGCATCGCATCCCGCACCTGTTCGGCGTCCAGACGTTGCGGCGGAAATCGCCAGAGCAGGCGGTTAGTGGGATCGACGTCGTCGCCTGGCTCTCCGAGTCGGGACTCTTCTAACCCGACTCGGAGAGTCAGGCCACGGGGCTCGCGTCGCGAAGTTTGTCGATAAGTGGCGCTGGTCATGATCAGCTCATGCAGCGGCTTCAGCTTCCAACCGGACTTGAGAAACCGTCGCGTCAGCCAGTCCAGCAATTCAGGATGGCTTGGCGCTTCGCCCAGTCGGCCGAAGTCGTTCGGAGTCGGGACGATGCCGCGACCGAAGTGTCGTTGCCAGATTCGATTGACGATCACTCGTGTTGACAGCGGGTTGTCTGCTCGTGTGATCCAGTCAGCGAGTGCCGTGCGACGGCCGGTCGTTGTCGCTGTTGCCGTGATCTCCGGAACGCCTGCGTTGAACAGCGTCAGAAAGGCCGGCTCGATTCGTTCCGTTGTTGTTCGCGTTCGCAGAAATGTTTCTGCCGGTTGAGTACCAATGTCGGTCGCAATAAACGCAGTCGGAAGTGGAGCCGGTTTGATTCCGTCGAACTCTTTCAGTGCGGCCTGCAGTTCGTCATACCGCTTCAACTTGTCGGGCGACTGCTTGAGCGCACTGGACCGATTGAAGCTCTGCTCCTCACGCAGCGCCTGACGCCACACCAGGTAGGACCACTGCTTTTCCAGCGTGGACTTTTCGGCATCGGGCTTGTCGTAGATCGCCTGGATGTCTTCGGGGAACTGCTTGACGAGGTTGCGGATCCGGGCCTCGATCGCGGCCCCGAAGAAGCTGTCCACTTCGTTCCGGATCGCCAGTGTCGCCTCTTCCCACTGTTGCTGTTGCGACTGATACGCCGCAATCTGATCCGGAGTCGCCAGCGGTCGATCGATCGGCCATGCCACCGACGACAGGAACGCCTGCAGACCGAAGTAATCCTTTTGCAGAATGGGATCGAACTTGTGGTCGTGGCACTGAGCGCACCCGATCCCGATTCCCAGAAACGCTTCGCCGGTCACGCGTGTCATTTCGTGCGTGATCAATTCCCACTGCATCCGCGTGTCGCGCTGATTCCATTCGTAAACTCCGTGACGCAGAAAGGCGGTGCCGATGAAGACGTCTGGATCAGACGGATCGATCTCGTCGCCCGCCAGGTGTTCGCGGACGAACTGGTCGTATGGCTTGTCGTTGTTCAACGAGCGAATGACATAATCGCGGAACGCTCGGGCATCCGGCCGGAATCGGTCTTCGCGGTATCCATCGCTCTCGGCATACCGGACGACATCGAGCCAGTGCTGCGCCCAGCGTTCGCCATAACGCGGACTCGCCAGCAGTTCTTTGATCAATCGTGACCAGGCATCCGGACGATCATCGTTGACAAAGGCCTCGACCTGTTCGGGAGTCGGTGGCAGGCCGTGCAGATCAAAATACGCTCGTCTCACGAGTTCGTATCGATCCGCTTCGTCCGCTGGTCCGAGACCGACTTCCGCCAGCTTCTCCGCGACAAACCGGTCGATCTCGTTACGTGCCCAGTCGTTTCCAGCATTCGGCACGTTCGGTTCGCGAACCGGCTGAATCGCCCACCACTTGCGATCTTCGTCGGTGAATGTCTTCTCTGAATGGCGAATGAGATGCGATTTCCCATCCGGCCACGGCGCGCCCATCCGCACCCAGCGAGTCAGCAGGTCGATTGACTGTTTGCTCAACTGCCCTGCTGGCGGCATCTCGAACGAGTCGAAATTGATGGCCTCAATCAGCAGGCTTTCTTCCGGCTTGCCAGGCACAACCGCCGGACCGCTTTCGCCTCCCATAAGCACCGCCGCTCGCGAATCGAGCCGCAATTTGCCCTTTTGTTTCTCAGCTCCGTGACATGACACACACTTCGAAGCCACCAGTGGTCGTACTTGTGACTCGAAAAACTTGAGCTGCTCGACGTCGCTGGCCTCATCGGCCATCACCATCACGGGCAAAATGATCAAGCTGAGGAGGCAGACACAAACAGCGGTTGATGACTGTTGAATTGTGATACCAGAAGGCCGGCACTCGTACTTCATTGTTACTTCTCCGTTTACTTCGCAGATCAGCAATCACCATTCATCAATCGCTATTCAGATTCATCAGATTCAACGGACGCTCTATTCCACCGTCGGCAGACCAGCAACAAACACCGGGTCAACCACATCGCTGTCGTCGAGAGTATCCTGAAAGAACAGCCCCTCGACGGTCGCTTCGTCGTCATACCCCAGATCAGACAGGTCGATCCCAACGGCCAGCGCGCGGAATCGGAGCGTCTGCAGTCGTCGTTCGACAGTCCCGGTTAGAAGCGACTCTCGTGAAACCGGCGGCTCTGAAAAGTAGAGCAGATCGATATCCGGCAGCAGACGGGCTTCCGGTGATGTCAGCGTGATGTCGTAGCGCCGGATGGTCAGTGAACGAAGTCCGTCGTCGAACTTCAGCGGACTGACGTGAAAGCTGTCTCCCTCAAGCGGATTGGTGACGCTCTGCAGTTCAAAGAACACCACATCCGGACCGGGTCGATTCACGACGGGTTTGTGAAACAGCACTGCCATGCCGGGGGTCGAATCGCTGCCGGACAAGACAGGGTCGCTACGCAGTGGTTCCTTCGAACCGCCAGGATTGATGACGCCCGTGTGCAGCAGCAGGTCCGACTCCAGTCCGGCCAGCCGATCTCCGTTCGAACCAACCGGAACGGTGACGTTGGCGCTGTTCTGGCCGGCACGGAAGTGGATGACTTTTACACCAGTCAGGGCATCGACTGGAAATTTTCGCATGAGGCCATCGCGCTGGACTGTCACGCTCTGCAGTTCCCAGGCATAGCCCCCGTCCGTTGTGCTCACTTCATAGGTGACGACCCGATCCGGCAGCTCGCTGCGATACTCGTCCGCTTTGAACTTCAGCGACTGCGGCCTTGATCCAACGTCCGCATTGAAGCGTCGGGCCTCGCGTTCCGAGAGCCGAATCGGCTTTGCCGACTGATCGCGCGTCGCAACGACTTCCGCGAGCCCTTCGACAACCTGCACGTCGGTATCACCGACCTCACTGACAGAGACCGAAAAACGTGTTCCGAGGTCCGTAATCTCGGTCTGCGGCGTTTCCACCTGAAAGCCTTCCGCTCCCGCCGGCGCATGAACGCTGCAGTTGCCGGCGCTCAGCAACAGACGCTCGCGACCGGTGAGTTCAAACACACTCGGAGCTTCCAGAATGACTTTGGCCCCGTCCTGAAAACGCATTTCGATCAGCCCGGCAACGAGCGCGTACTCATGGCCAAATTCGAGCGACTCGCCGACCGGCGGTAGAAACTCGCCAAACAGCTCCGCCCCGGCCGCCTGAGTAAGAATGACGTCGCCGGATGCATCTCGCTGCTCGTCCAGGTTTCCAACGACCTGCTGTCGGTGCGGGACACTGTTCTCTGAATCGCCTGCCTGTTGCGAGCCCGCATGGTTGTCATCTCGCAGAATCAACGGCGCGACAGCAATCAATAACACAACAGCGACCGCGACCGCTGTCGTGACGATCGCGACTCGCATCCGTCCGGACGCTGCCGGCTGCGGCGACACTTCCTCTCGCGATGGCTCTGCGGGACTGGCCAGTCGCTCCACGTTCGCCATCACACCACTGACGAACCGATCCGCATCTTCCGGCAGTCGCGACAACACTTCGCGGACGAATTCGTCCTGCCTCGCCGGTGATTCCTCGACAACCAGCGCCAGTAGACGATGCGTCTGATACATGTCGGCGGCGAGCTTCAGCAGACTCGCCTCTGCGGCCAGTAGTGCCCGCAGCTCAGCGACGCCCGACTCGTCCAGTTCGCCTTCCAGATAGTCGGTCCACAAATCGGCAAATCGTTCCTGAGCACTCACGACGCCCCCCCTTCGGCTTCCGCCATGCGGGCTTCGACGCATTGTTGAAGCGATTGTCTGATCTTCCAAAGCTGCTTCTTTACAGCCACAACCGAGCGTCCGCTGCGAACAGCCATCTCTTCGAGCGGAATCTCTTCGTCGTACCGCCAGGTGACGAATCGCCGGAGATGCTCACCAAGGCCCTGCAGACACACCTTGAGATGGTCCAGCCGGGCAGCCAGTAACTCCGGCGGCTCGTCACCACGACGCTGCAACTCGCGCTGCAATAAGTCCGGCGCATAGCGCGCGTGATAATCAGCCACGCGGCGCAGACGAGTCATTTCAGTCTTCAACTGATAGCGGGCGATCGTGAACAGCCAGGCTTCGAACTGGCTTCCCGGCGTGTATTCGTCCAGGCGGGAGAACACGGCCACGAACGTCCGCTGAGCAACCTCATCGACATCGATTCCGGGCGGCACATGTCCGGTGAGCCAAGTTCGCAATGACGTCTCAAACCGGCGCACGATCACCGCAAACGCAGCAGTATCCCCTCGGCGAGTCCGTCGAATCGAGTCTTCAACGTGCGAATCATCAATGTGTGTGCGAGCGGTCATAAATCCTTATGGCAGTTCCCGCATCGAGGTTACCCCTGAGCGGCAGAAAATTCGCCAGATTGCTGGTAGAGGATCTCGCTGGAAATCCAAGCGAAGGAAACCCGTTCGTGGAGTTCTGATGAAATTCACTACGGCTGACTCGGTATCGCACACCGCTCACGCGAGAACCTCTTTGACAACTTCACCGTGCACATCGGTCAGGCGGAAATCGCGTCCGGCAAAGCGATAGGTCAGACGTTTGTGGTCGTAGCCCAGCTGGTGCAGCATCGTGGCATGTAAGTCATGGACAGAAACAGGATTTTCGACTGCCTTGAAACCGAATTCATCCGTGGCACCGTAAATGGTTCCGCCTTTGATTCCGCCGCCTGCCATCCACAGCGAATAGCCCCAGTGATTGTGGTCGCGGCCTTGTGATGCGCCAGAACCGTTCTGCCCCATTTCGACAGACGGAGTTCTACCGAACTCGCCCGTGCACAGAATCAGCGTTTTACTGAGCAGCCCCCGTTGCTTCAGGTCGATGATCAAGGCGGCCAGTCCCTGGTCACACTGCTCAGCAACTTTGCGGTGTTCGACTTTGATGTTGGAGTGGCTGTCCCACGGCTGACCGCCACCATGCCATGTCTGCACAAACCGCACGCCGCGTTCCACCAGACGCCGCGCGATCAGCAGTTGTCGATTCTGCGGCCCGTCGCCATACAGCTTTAGAATATGCTCGGGTTCCTGAGCCACGTCGAATGCTTCCTTCGCTTCAGTCTGCATACGAAATGCCATTTCAAAAGATTGAATGCGGGCTTCGATGGCGGCTTCTCCGGGACGCTGTTCGAGATGACGCGAGTTCATCTTTTGCAGCAGGTCAAACTGCTGACGCTGTTGAGCGCCCGTGAGTCGTTCGTTGCGAATGTCTTTGATCAGCTTCGATGCATCCGTGCCCGATGTGTCGACCAGCGTTCCCTGATACACGCCCGGAAGAAATGCGCTTCGCCAGTTCCCTGCACCGCCAACAGGCAGGCCGCCCGGACACAAGGCGACAAAGCCGGGCAGGTTCTGGTTCTCGCTGCCCATGCCCCACGTCAACCA
>JADHNX010000289.1 GCA_016779365.1 Planctomycetaceae bacterium | reverse complement strand
TGTCCGACACGACGTGCGAAGCTCAGCGAGTCGCCGTGGCCATCTCCGACTGGATCGGCGGCTGCGTCGACACGACGACTTCCGTCTGCCACGGTCCGTCCGGCATTGCGTTTCAGGAAGTCGGCGAAGTCACCTGCACGCTCGGCGAAATCAAGAACCGAGCGGACTACATCGTCTTCTGGGGTGGTAACCCGGCGGAAAGTCACCCGCGACATTTCACTCGCTACAGCCTGATGCCCAAAGGTCAGTTCCTGCCGAATGGCCGCAAGGATCGAACGGCTGTGCTGATCGACGTGCGAAAAACGAAGAGCGCCAAGGCCGTCGACATTCATCTGCAAGTGAAGCCGCGATCGGACTTCGAACTCGCCTGGGCGATGCGAGCGATCGCGAAGGGTGTTGAACTTGATCCGGTCGCCATCGAAGAGAAAACCGGCATCTCGCTTGAGAAGCTGACCGAAGTCGTCGAAGGAATGAAGGCCGCGAAGTTCGGTGTCATCCTGTTCGGGATGGGGCTGACAATGACTCGCGGCAAGCATCTTAATAGTGAAGCCGTGCTGTCGCTGGCTCGAGACCTCAACAAGTACACCCGCTGGACGGCCAAGCCGATGCGAGGCCACGGAAATGTCACCGGCGCGGACAACGTCGTCACCTGGCAGACCGGCTACCCGTTTGGAGTTCACCTGGGGCGCGGCTACCCTCGCTTTAACCCCGGTGAGTGGACGTCTTCCGACCTGCTCGCACGCGGCGAAGCAGACGCCGCGTTGATCATCGCTTCGGACCCGATGAGTAACTTCAGTCAGCCGGCACGTAATCACCTGGCAAAGATCAATTCGGTGGTGCTCGATCCAAAGCTCAGCGAGACGGCCAAAGTCGCCACGGTCGCCTTCACCACCGCGACGTACGGCATCAACACAACGGGTACCGTCTACCGCATGGACGATGTTCCGATCCCGCTGCGACCGGCTTTCGACTCGCCCTACAAAAGCGACTACGAAATCCTGAAGGCCATCGAAAAACGCATCCGTGAAAAGCAGCTCAACGGTTGATTCCGTAGGGCCGGTTTCTGCCGGCTATTGTTTTCAACGGTCGGCAGGAACCGACCCTACATCTTTTCGACTCAGCTTGTCGCATTCGCAACTCAGTCGAAATCAGAGATTCCAGGCGAGAACAGATGCCTCAGCTACTGATCAAAGGCGGGACGGTTTACGACCCGAAGAACAATGTCGACGGCGAGGTCCGCGATATCTGGATTCAGGATGGTCGAATTATTGACGCTCCATCGGACCTTTCCACGAAGGCCGACAAGACGCTCGATGCGACCGGCTATGTGGTCATGCCGGGCGGCGTCGACATGCACTGCCACATCGCCGGGCCGAAGGTCAACACCGCTCGCAAGATGATGCCCGACGACAAGCGTCTCGCACCGATGGTTCATCGGACAATGCACACCCGGTCCGGAACAACCGGCGCGGTGCCGAGCACCTGGGCAACCGGCTATCTCTACTCGGGACTCGGCTACACGACGGCGTTCGATGCCGCCGTCCCGCCGCTGTCCGCTCGGCACACGCACGAAGAACTCGAAGACACGCCGATCATCGACAAGGGCTTCTACGTGATGATGGGTAACAACCATTACATCATGAAGCAGCTCAAGGAGAAGGATCCGGAAAAGCTGAAGGCGTGCGTTGCGTGGTTGATCAACTCGGCGAAGGGTTACGGGGCCAAACTGGTCAACCCCGGCGGTGTCGAAGCCTGGAAGAGCGGACAACGCAACGTCGACACGCTGGACGAAACGGTCGACGGATTCGACATCAGACCTCGCGACATCATTCAGGGAGTCGCACGAGCCGTTGACGAACTCGGCATGCCGCACCCGGTCCATCTGCACTGCAATAATCTGGGGCTGCCCGGCAATCATGAAACCACCTTCGAAACGATGAAATGCCTGGACGGCTACCGAGGACATCTGACGCACATTCAGTTTCACAGCTACGGTGGCGACCCGAACGATCAGGCGACATTCAAATCGGAAGTTCCACGCCTCGCGCAATACGTGAACGAGAATAAAAATCTGACCGTCGACGTCGGCCAGGTCATGTTCAACAAGACGACGTCGATGACGGGCGACGGACCGCTCGGTTATTTCCTGCACAAAGTGCTCGGTCGCAAATGGTTCAGCGGCGACACCGAAATGGAAGCCGGCTGCGGCATCGTCCCGATCGAATACCGCAACAAAAGCATGATCCACACACTGCAATGGGCGATCGGCCTGGAGTGGTACCTGATGGTCGACGATCCGTGGCGCATCGCGATGAGCACCGACCATCCCAACGGCGGCTCGTTCATGGCTTACCCGGAAATCATTGCTCTGCTCATGGACCGAGGCCGGCGTCAGGAAGTGCTCGACAAGGCTCCGGCCGGTGTCGCCGAACGGTGCAGCCTTGCCGATCTCAGCCGCGAATACACGCTCTACGAAATCGCGATTATCACCCGAGCGTCGCCCGCCAGAATCCTTGGCCTGCAGAACAAAGGGCACCTGGGAGTCGGCGCCGACGCGGACGTCACGATCTACAGTCGCGACGACGACATCCAGCGAATGTTTGAGCTGCCGCGTTACGTAGTGAATCGTGGCGAAGTCGTCGTCGACGATGGCGAAGTTCGATCGAACAATGAAGGCAAGCTGCTGCACGTTGCTCCGGAGTTTGACCTGGACATGATCCCGGACATTCAAGACTGGTTCGAGGATCACTACACGATCCAGTTCCGCAACTACCCGGTCGATCAGGATTACCTGACGAATCCCGAGCTTGTCCCGACGACGCTGTAATCACGATTTGAGATTCAGTCGTCGAACTAACTTTCATTCAAAAGTTGAACCACGGAAGTCACGAAATTTCACGGAAAGCAAAGTGTCTCTTCCGTGTAAATCCGTGTCTTCCGTGGTTCTTCTCTTTCAAGGCTGAATGACCGGATTTGAGTATCCCTGACAGTGGTGCCGCAGCGTGGCGCGCAATTAGAATCCCGCGCCGCTTGAGATGTCACCACACCGTTCTGGATTGAGGATTCAGGAGTTCGCTATGAAAGACCCGATTCGCGTTGCAGTTACCGGAGCCGCTGGAAACATTGGCTACGCCCTCGTTTTCCGCCTCGCGTCGGGACAGGTCTTTGGCCCGGATCAGCCGGTGATCGTCCATCTGGTCGAAGTGCCGCCGGTTCTACCGTCGCTCGATGGCGTCCACATGGAACTCGACGATTGCGCGTTTCCGACGCTCGCGGGAGTCGTCAAAGCCGACAGCGATCACCTGGAAGACGCGTTTGCTGACTGCAACCTGGTCCTTTGCGTGGGCAGCGTGCCTCGTAAAGACGGGATGGAACGAGCCGACCTGATCCGAATCAACGGACCGATTTTCACAAACACAGGCAAGGCAATTAACGCCGCTGCCGCCAAAGATGTTCGCGTGGTCGTGGTCGGAAACCCCTGCAACACGAACTGCCTGATCGCCATGTCGAACGCTCCGGACGTACCGCGAGACCGCTGGTACGCCATGACGAGACTCGACCAGAACCGAGCCGTTTCAATGCTGGCTCAGAAGTCTGGCCAGCACATTTCGGACGTTCAGAACCTGACGATCTGGGGTAACCACTCGGCCAGCCAGTACCCGGACTTTTACAACACGAAAATCGGCGGCAAGCCCGCGACCGAAGTCATCGGTGACGAAGCGTGGTTGCAGGGCGACTTCATTTCGGCTGTCCAGAAGCGTGGGGCGACCGTGATTAAAGCTCGCGGAGCATCCAGCGCCGCGTCAGCCGCCAACGCCGCTCTCGACAATGTTCGAGACATCTGGTTTCCGACTCCCGCCGGCCAGACATTCAGTGCCGCTGTCTGCAGCGACGGCAGCTACGGAATCGACGAAGGTCTGATCGCCGGCCTGCCGCTGACCAGCGACGGCCAGACGTGGACGGCAGCCCCAGGTTTCGAGCACAACGAATTCGCTCAGGCAAAGATCGACGCCACGATCGCGGAGCTTCGAGAAGAACGCGACACGGTTAAAGATTTGCTGCCCAGCTAAGCACGTCTGCAAATCCAAAGAACGTCAAAGACGTCAGCATGAAGTATGCCGGCGTCTTTTTTTTACGATGCAGTGATTTATGCAGGCCGCAGATGGACGCTGACAAACGCAGAGGAGTGGAGCATCTGTGTCTATCAGCGTCCATCTGCGGCTAATTTTCCTCAGTATTTGAGGAAGCAGGCTTTTCGTCAGGCTGCGTCTGACCTGCGGACGAGGCTTGAAGGCGAGCGTCAATCCACGCCGGATCGACGAACCGCTTCAGCAGCCAGCGGAACGAGTGTTCGATCCGCTCTTCGGTCCGAAGCATTTCTTCCACCGGCGGCGATTCAACGAGCGGGACGAAGCCGTGCAGTTCGAGTTGCATCGTCCATTTTTCGTGGCGAGCGGACTCGTTGATTCGGTCCATTACGCGCTTGGCCCAGACCATTCCGAATGAGTCCATAAAGTCGAACCACAAAACGTCCAGCCGACTGATGCCACCATCTGCCACAGCCTTCGAACGCCGATTCGTCTCGGCAATGGCGAGCAGAATTGCCAGCGACGCGATGAATCGAGCGGTGCTTCGTTCCGGAAAGACGTCAGGAACGGCCGCTGACATCGGAGCCACGAGCAGAACAATCGCGGCTGCGTAGTACAACATGGAAAGCGTGTAGCGGGTTCCGAAGTAGTTGCCGCCAGACATGATCAGTACGAGTCCGAATCCGACGAGAGCCGGGACTTCGATTTCGATCGGATCGGTCGGTCGGGCCACCTGGAACGACGCCACCGCCGGCCACATCAGGACAAGTACCAGAGGCAGCAGCACAAAAAATGCCCACGCGCTGGCACCGGGGCGGCGAGCTCCCAGGACGGCAATTCCTGGACACAGCAGCACAACGGCGGCGAAATACCAGCCGAGATCGACCCAGCCTGTCGACTGTGCGGGATTGATGAGTTCGATCGATTGAGCCGCCGCCGCGATTGCGAGGCCAGTGATTGCGCACCAGGCTGCCGTGCTGAGTGTGGTCGGCCGAAGCCGCTTCAGGCAGCGAGTAATTGCCCACAGCGAAATCAGCAGGTTCGTGATGATGACTGGCGACACGGCAGTTTTGTCCGTCAGGTAAACCTGTAAGAAGGCTGCAAAAAGTTCATTCAAAAGTGTGCTACTGACTCTGCCAGTACAGGTTTTCCTTTGAAGATCGATCGCAAACACTGGCAAAACCAGCGACACACTTAAATGTTCCACGCACGTCGAGTTCGCACTGTACCGGTTCAAACAGTCGCGACAACTGGGGCGGTCACAACCGGACTGGCACGCGGATCCGTCGCATCTCTTCCGACTGGTGGGGTTTCGCAGGAGTCCCTGCGCGAAAAGCGTAAACACTTAAAGAACCGAGTTTGACAGCCCTGTCACGTGACCTAGGTTCCTTTCGCGAGCGTACCGGAGACGGACTTCGCCGGACGACTTTCTGTCCGGCTGGACCCCTCCCTTCAGAATTCCCGTCGTCTTTCGTCGAAGCTGGTTCCGGCATGGAGCGAACCGCTGAGGTGGGCCAAAAAGACGTCAAACCCGGACTCGCACGCTGCGGACAGACAGACCGACGGAGCTCTGTCCAACGTTATAAGTGGAATTTTCATTTCGTATCTGTCTCAGGAGTGCGTCTGGACAATCTGCAAAAACGAACGCTTCTGACAACCGGGCAGTTGCAGAGGTTCAACACGCAGATCACGGGAAGACACATTTCGCGACAAAGAAGGCGGCGTGCCATGCAACCGAAGCAGATTCTGACAACGGGCGAAATCGCAAAGTACTGCGGAGTCAATTTTCGCACAGTGATTCGCTGGATCGAACGCGGACGATTAACCGCGTACCAGCTCCCCGGACGCGGCGACAACCGCGTGACGGTCGAGGATTTCATCGACTTCCTCAAAGTTAACAACATGCCAATCCCGGAAGACTTCTCACAGCGGGAGCGTCGAGTGCTGATCGTCGAGAACGATCCAGCTCTGGCGACTCAGGTCGAAGAAGCTCTGAAAAATTCAGGCTTTGAAACGACCGTCGCCGCCGACGGTTTCCACGCGGGATCACTGCTGGGAACCTTCAAGCCGTCGGTCATGGTTCTGGACCTGCGGATCCCAGGCCTGAGTGCCAACGACATCGTTGCGTTCATCCGTACCGCCAGCGGCATGGATCGATGCAAAGTGATGATCGTTGCGTCAGACGGAACCGCTGCTGGAGCCAGCACTCCTCTTCCGACGGGAGCCGATGGCTACATCAGCCAGCCGTTCTCGAACGAAGAACTGGTCAACAAAGTGACTCAACTGCTTGAGCCGAGCTACGTCTAAGTTCGCGGCAATGGCAGTTCAGAAGCTGCGACATTCAAATGGTCTGTCGCAGAAGCCGTTCAGGTTGCACATCGTCTGGTCGCGTGAAATGTCTGTCGAGAATTCGACAGGACTCGCGCGACCAGACGTTCGGCTTGCGCTGAGCAGCAGCCTGCGTCTTTGAACCTACTCAACGCCGAGCACTTTGTTCTGCAGAGCGATCAGCTCGCGAATGCCCTTCTCGGCGAAATCGAGCTGTCGGTTCAGCACGTCGCGACCGAATGTGCGTCCTTCGGCGGTGCCTTGAACTTCGACGAATTCGCCGGTGCTCGTCATAACGACGTTCATGTCGACTTCCGCCGCGCTGTCCTCGACGTAGCACAGGTCGAGCAGCACGTCGCTTTCGACCATGCCCACGCTGATCGCGGCGACGTTGGCTTTCAGAACCGGTCGATCCGTTGGGAAGTCGTCCAGAGTTCTCAGAGCAGCCGCCAGCGCGATGTACCCACCGGTAATGCTGGCCGTTCTGGTTCCACC
>JADHNX010000288.1 GCA_016779365.1 Planctomycetaceae bacterium | reverse complement strand
CGCAAAGCAGTTCGCGGCTGTGCCGCTGCCCGTAGTTGATCGCCAGCGCGGCCGCGTCATGTCCGGTCGCTTTCAGATGGTACAGCAGCGTCGTCGAGTCCAGACCGCCTGAGAAAATCACAACCGTCCGCGTTGTCATCTGACTGAGTCCTGAGGCGAGTGACGAGGTGGCTGACTCGGAATTCAAAGCCCGCAGCGGAGTGTCGTCGCTGGATGACAACTTGGGTACCGAATCGTCGGGTCAAGTGAGTCAGGCTACGATCGGACTACTGAGTCACGCAGTTCGGGTATGACAGGTCGTGCGGGCTTGTTGAGCGGCGGCATCATTTGATGCCAAAAAGCAACGGATCGTTCGATTCGCTCACCAGGCGTGCCAATTCCGCACTTCGTTGCGTTGTT
The DNA here is from genome assembly GCA_016779365.1 of Planctomycetaceae bacterium. Lineage (GTDB taxonomy): Bacteria > Planctomycetota > Planctomycetia > Planctomycetales > Planctomycetaceae > JABMPE01. The sequence goes on along the minus strand of JADHNX010000288.1, from coordinate 6,525 downwards.
GTCGAACCTCTCCTTGCTCGTTGACCGTTTCCGAGGAAGTCTAGCGTGACGGAAGTCTCTGGTCGGATCGTCGTGTGATCCGCGCCTGCCGACTGCCGTACCTGTCGTCCTTTAAGAACTGTCTGGCGAGGTATTGCTGTGCGATTTAACAACTGGCTCTCTACCGTTAAGAATCGAATTCGTTCTACCCGCAAACGAGCAGGCTCACGTCAGCCGCGTCGGATCGAATTCTCGCCACAGAAAATCGAACATCTCGAACAGCGTACGATGCTGACAGTTCAGGTCACGCAGATCGTGTCGGGACTCGGTACTGAGTTATTCATTACGACGAATTCAGGCGACAATATCTCTGTTCGAGCTGCCATATCGACTTCGACGGTTGTCGAGGTTCTTGAGAATGGTTCACCCGTCCTCGGCATTCCCGCGATTGACCCCGCGACGCTGGCCCGACTGACTGTTTCTGGTGACGACGGCAACAACGTCATCGACCTGACTGCTGTGACCGGCACGTTTTTCAATCCGAACCTTGAGATCATTGTTGATGGCGATGACGGTGACGACTTTATCCGAGGCAGCCTCGATATCGCCTCCACGCTAAACGGTGGTGACGGTACTGACGTGCTGTTCGGAGGAAATCGGGCCGACCTGCTGAGTGGAGGCAACGGTCAGGATTTGCTTAACGGAGGTGACGGCAACGACACGCTGAATGGTGGCGACGGCGGAGACATCATCAATGGCGAAGTCGGCGACGACCTTGTTAATGGCGGATCAAGCGGCGACACGATCAACGGCGGTTCTGGAGCGGACACACTCAATGGCCAGAGCGGGGCTGACACGATTACCGGCGACACAGGCGACGACGTGATCGACGGCGGCAGCGGCAACGACACACTTGACGGCGCCCTGGGCAATGACTCGCTGTCGGGCGGAACCGAAGCAGACTCGTTGCTTGGCGGCGTTGGCGATGACACTCTGAATGGAGACGCCGGTAACGATTCGGTCTTTGGCGGCGACGAAGACGATCTTGTCTTCGGAGGCACGGGCAATGACCTGTTGAATGGCGAGAACGGCAACGACATTGTCAATGGCAACAGCGGTGACGACACCGCATTTGGCGGGGCTGCTGACGACACCGTTCTGGGTGGTAGTGGCGACGACCTGCTCTACGGTGATGAGGACGAAAATCAGTTGACACTTGCTGGTAACGATAGAATTCTGGGGCATATTGGTAACGACACGATCTTCGCCGGTTTAGGCTCAGACACTGTCGATGGTGGAGCGGGGGATGACTTGATTCAAGGGGGCTTCTTTGATCCACCGATCGTTTCTATCGATAGTGTCGTCCTTGATGCTGAAGGAGACTCGGGAACGACATCCGTCACGTTTACCGTGAGTCTGTCACGACCAGCCGTCGGAACAGAACGCGTCAGCTTTATGACTTCTGATGGATCAGCAAATTCGAGTTCGGATTACACATCCGTAGTGACCGATCTGATATTTCCGGCAGGGGCAACATCACTTGCCGTTTCGGTCGACGTGATCGGCGACCGTCAGATTGAAGGTGACGAGTTCTTCTTCGGATTGTTGAGCAACCCTGTGAATGCCAACCTTGGCGTGTTCCAGGGGTCGGTTCTGATCACCGACGACGACCCGCTTCGACTGTTTGGCGTGTTTGATACAGCGAGTGAAATTGTGGAATTGGATCCAACAACGGGCGCTCTACTGAACAGCTTTTCGACGCCAGTTCCCACGACATTCGGCCCTGACGGAATCGCCTATGACGGAAACGTTATCTATTTTCTGGCGGGTGGCTCGACGATTTATGAATTGGATCCGGATACCGGAGCGATTCTCGACCAGGACACGTTTACTCCTGCGGGTAACTTTGATGCGATTGCTACGCTGGGGGGAAATGTATACCTGCAGTCTTTCATACCAACAAATGACATCGTCATCTTTGATACCGTGACAGATGTTGTTGCCGGGACGTTGGATATCGACGGAGTGAATCCCGGGATCGGAATTATCGGAGGCCTTGGAGCCGTCAGTGGAGGCGGTGGTCCGGATCGACTTGTTGCCACCGATTTTAACACTGGTCAAGTACACGAAATCGACCCTGCGACCGGGATTGTGACCAGCACTTTTGTCGCAGGAACGCCGGGATCGTTTTCGTATTTTGGTGCGGCAGGAATCAACGGCGAACTTTACCTTGGGGCAAACCAAACCGGAGACATTGATGTGTTCTCACGGGCAGGAGTTCTGCAACGCACGTTCAACGTGGGGCGAGGCATTACTGCTCTCGGTGGAGACGGAATCGTTAATAACACCGCGCCACCGTTGCCATCTCCACCACCACCAGCAACTGTCGGCGCTGTCGATGATACCCTTAGTGGAGGCACTGGGAATGACACGATCGTTGGATCCAGAGGCAACGACCTGATCGACGGCGAGGATGGAAACGACAGTCTCGATGGCGGTGGCGGGATGGACACGATTCTGGGCGGCGACGGGAACGATACGATCGTTGGGGGATCGGGTGACGATACTGTGGATGGTGGGCAGGGTGACAACACGCTTGGAGGCGGAAACGGTAGCGACGTGCTGATTCTCGAACCGTTTGCGAATGGGTCGAATACTTCCATCGATACTGGAGGAGCGGATGCTGTCGAGATTCGCGGAACGGCCGGTGCTGACACGTTTGTGATTTCTCAGGTGGGTGGCCTGTTGCGGGTTTCGACTCCGAACGCATCGATTACCGTATCGAACAGTGTGCACACTGTGACGATCCTGGGGATGGACGGCGACGACACGGTCACGATGGGCAACATTAACGGTACCCGTCCACTGGCACTTCAGGTGAGACTTGGTGAAGGAGCCGACACCTTTGACGGGCAGTCGAGTCTATCGAACAGACTGCCGATCCAGGTGCTGGGAGAAGGCGGCGATGACACGATCACAGGTACGCTCAATGGCGATATTCTCGACGGTGGCGACGGGGACGATTTGATTTCCGGCGACCGCGGGGAAGATTCCATTCGCGGTGGAGCGGGTAATGACACGCTGTCAGGAGACCTCGGCGACGATCAGTTGTTCGGCGGAGACGGAGTGGATTCGTTGACTGGTGGAGTTGGCGACGACATCCTGCGAGGCGGTAACGATGACGATCGCCTGAATGGAAACTCGGGGAACGACACGCTCGAAGGGGAACTCGGGAATGACACCCTGCTGGGCGGTTCTGGTAATGACCTTGCCCGAGGCGGGGCGGGGGCTGACAGCATCAAAGGGCAGAGTGGCCTGGACACGCTCTTCGGCGGCGGCGGCAACGACACAATTCGAGGCGAGACCGGCAATGATGTGATCAACGGCGGCGATGGCGATGATTCGATCAGAGGTGGCACCGGCCACGACCTGATCACGGGCGGCGAAGGCAGCGACAACATCAATGGCGAAGCCGGCAACGATACGCTGCTGGGTGACGACGGTGATGACTCGATGATCGGCGGAGCCGGTGCGGACATCGTGCTCGGTGGCGACGGTGACGATCGTGTTTCCGGAAGTGGTTCGAATGCCGATACCGTTGCGGGCAACGAGGGCGACGATCTGCTGCTTGGTAATCAGGCTTCGGAAATCGACGAGACGTTTACACTCTCGAACGACATTCTCGACATGCTGATCGACACTCAGATTTAGGTAATTGAGTGTGTCTTACTCAGCCGCCTGCTTGTGTTCCATCACTCGGCGGTTGTAGAAGGCGATGGTTTCTCGACGAGTCAGCATGCCCAGCAGTTGTCCGGGATCGTCTGCGTCCAGAACGGGCAGTTCGTCGAGATTCATCGCGGTGAAGTGTCGCAAAGCGGTGTTGAGGTCGTCGTCTGGCGAGACGCTGACCAGCTTCGTCGTCATGACGTCTCTTGCAACCGCCAGACGCCAGATCGTCTCGTCAAACAGGTAGGCTCGAACGTCGTCGTCGGAAAAAATGCCGACCATTTTTCCTTCGTCGTCAACGACGGGGAAGTAGTGCTGGTGAGTTTCGGCCAGGATGTGCACGATTTCGTCGAGCGACGTTGATTCCGGAACGCGGCGGATATTGTCGCGTTTCTGGAAGACGTTTTTGACGAGATGTCCTTCCAGCACGTCGACGATAAAGTCGCCCTTGTGGGCTGGCGATTCCAGACGTGTGGGGACCTGTTTGACGTACAGAGTCCAGCGTCGACACAGCAGAAAGCAAAGCGTCGATACCCACATCGTTGGCAGCAGCAGTTTGTAGTCACCGGTCATCTCGGAAACCATGATGATTGTCGAGATCGGCGCGTGAGCCGCTCCAGCAAAGAAGCCGGCCATACCGATAATGGCATACGCTCCGGGGTGAGTCTGGATGCCGAACAGATCCTGAAACCACAGTCCAAGTGCCGCTCCGACGCAGCCACCGATCACCATTGACGGGCCGAACACTCCACCCGACCCGCCAGTGCTGATCGTCAATGAGGTCGTCAGCACTTTTCCGCCGGCGATCAGCAGCAGCATACCGATGCCGAGTTTCGCCGGATCTTCCAGAGCCGTCTGCAATGATCCGTAGCCAGTTGACAGAACAGCCAGAGTCGCTCGGCTGTCGCCCTGATCGAAGGTCAGGTGCAGGCCGACGCCGACCAGTCCTGCCAGGACGGCTCCAATGGCGGGTTTCACGAAGTTCGGAACGATCGTGATCTGCTTGCAGATTTTGTGCAGGCCGTAAAACGTTCTGATGTAAATGACAGCGGCCAGAACCAGCACGATCGACATCAACGCCATCGGCAGCAGTTCGGCCAGCGATGACATTTGATAGTGCAGGCCGTTTCCGAACAGCGGCAGAAACGCCGCGTCGGCTGGCATGAACAGGCTGTAAACGCTGTAGCTGACGATTGACGAAATCGCCGCCGGAACGACAACGTCCGACTCGATGTCGCCTTCGCGGTAGAGAATTTCACCGGCAAAGAGTGCGCCTGCGAGCGGTGCTCGAAAGATGGCTCCCACGCCGCCAGCCATTCCGGACGCCAGCATGATCCGGCGGTCTCGATCGGAAAGGTGCAGCTTCGTGGCAAGGTATGAGCCAAACCCAGCGCCGATCTGAGCGATCGGGCCTTCTCGACCAGCCGAGCCTCCGGTGCCGATCGTGATCGCCGAGGTGATCGTCTTGACGATGGGGACTCTCGCGCGGATCAACCCACGGCCCTGATGAAAGGCGTCGATGGCGGCGTCGGTGCCGTGTCCTTCGGCTTCCGGAGCCCACTTGAAGACGATGAAACCCGAGAGCAGCCCTCCAAGGCCCATGACGACAACCACCATCCCGAGCGACAGTGTGTGCTCAGTATGGGGGAACAACGTTTGCTCGCCACGGGCTTCTCCGGGGGCAAACCCGGCAAACTGGACCAGCGAATATTGAACGACAACCTGCCCCAGCACCTGAAAGAGGATCGCGCCGAGCCCCGACGCCGCACCCACCAGTGAAGCCAGCAGGAACCACTTTCCGGTCGATTTCAGATCGAATCCGCGGATCAGATTGTGAAGTGTGGCAGCCGACATGCGGTGCTGCTAACGTGCGAGCCCGCTCTGAACGAAGTCGCCAGACGCGGTGGGAACGCCGGAAGTACACTCATCAGAGCGTCCCGGCAGGGGCAGGAAACGACCGAAGATAAAGCACCGCAGCGATGATTTCGCCACGCTTTCTTCGATCTCAGCGAGGCTGGGAACGATAGGGCCGAGCGACTCTGCATTGCAACTCAGTAAACCCGCTTGCCTGACTGTATTTTTGAGAGAGTTCGTGCCGAATTATGTCACCTGTCATTCTCGCCGTTGACACCTCAGGAATGTGCGGCACGATCGCGCTGCGACGCGACGGCGAACTCCTGGAAGAACGCGAGCTGGAGCAATCCCGCCGCCGCCACGCTCAAACGCTGATCAGCGAAGTTCAGGAGCTGTTACAGAGTCACGAGCTGGGCTCGTCGACCGTCGAAATCGTCGCGGTCAGTCACGGCCCCGGAAGTTTCACCGGCCTGAGAGTTGGAATCGTCTTTGCGAAAACCTTTGCCTACGCGACCGGCTGCTCGATCGTGGCAGTCGATACGCTGCAGGCAGTTGCCGAATCCGTTGCGAGTGATGAGTTTTCCGAAATCACGCGTCTGCATGTCGTGTCGGACGCTCAACGCGAACAATTGTTTGTGTCCGATTTTCGCCGTTCGCCGGGCGGTTTGTGGCAGTCCGCCGGGCCGATCGACATCGTTGATTTCGAAGCGTGGCAAAGTCAGGCCGCCGAGCTGGCGACTTCGACTTTCGCGGTTATCGGTCCCGGTCTGGCGAAAGTCGCCGGTACTTTTTCGAAGTCGGTATGTCAGCTACCAGTAGAATTATGGACGCCGCGAGCCGCAAACGTTGCCGCCATCGCTGAACGTCTCGCAGCTGCGGGTGAGTTTGCCGACAAGTTCGAGCTGGAGCCTTTCTACCTGCGGAAGAGTTCTGCCGAAGAGAAGCGAGAAGCGAAACTTGCTGCAG
>JADHNX010000287.1 GCA_016779365.1 Planctomycetaceae bacterium | reverse complement strand
GGCCTTTCGCACAGTTGACTTCGCAACTGACGCAGATACCTTATTCATCTTAAGTTATGCAGTCAGCTTGACCGTCAGAATCGGAATCTTCAGGAGCCATGCATCGCCATTGACTGGCGTCGGCTCGGCAAGTCTGAAATCACGAGGCGCATTGTTTGCGTTACGTGTTGCTGCGAAACACTTTGTGTGTGCGAGTCTACTGTTCGGATTCGCTGACTCTGACAATCCAGGGAGAGATCAAATGCGAAAAACTGCAATCGTTTGTGCGGCAATGGCGGCCTTCGCGCTGTCTGGTGCCCAGGCTCAGGCCGGCTTTCTGTTCTTCGGGAACTCAAGCGGCTCGTGCTGCCAGCAGACTACCACCTGCTGCAAAGCCGCTCCGGCACCAAAATGCGCTCCGGCTCCGACGTGCTGCAACTCAGCTCCAAAATGCTGTAACAGTGGCGGCCTTTTCTCGGGGCTGAAATTGCCGAAGCTCAGCCTGCCGAAGCTCAGTCTGCCATCATTTGGTGGTAACAATTGCTGCACACCAGCTCCTGCAACCTGTAGTGGCGGACACGGGCATGCTCCGGCTGCTCCAGCGGCTGAGCTGAGCCCATCGGCTGGTGACAAGAAGGTTGAAGATGCTCCAGCACCACCGCCATACGAAGAAAAGGCTCCGGCACCAGCTGCTCCAGCCGCACCGGCAGTGGAAGCTGCACCTGCGCCAAAGGCGTAATACAGAGTCGCTCAAAGTTGGCATTGCCTGAGCCCGATTCAGGCAATGTTTGAGTTCGAAACATAAACCCCGTCAGGTAGAAATTATCTGACGGGGTTTTTCTTTTTGCTGGTGGAAACTTCGAAGTTCGAGACGCCCAGGCGAGTCACTCTGCATCGGCGGACTTTTCGGTCGGCGGTGCAGTCTGGATGGCTTCAAAGATGCCGTCCCAGGTGTAGGTCGTGGCTTCGGCGTTAATTGGCAGTCCGGCATCTTTTGCGGCGGCGCTGGTCACGGGGCTGATGCTGGCGATGCGGAGCGTTTTTCCAAGCTGAGCCTTTGCAGAATCCGGCAACAGGTCAGCCATGCGTCGAGCGATCGATGGACTGCTGAGCCCGATCCAGTCGAGTTGCGAATTCTCCAGCGCCGTTAAAGCATCCTCGGAGAAAGATTCGGCATCCAGATTCTGATAGACAACCAGTTCGGTGACGGTTGCTCCGGCCTTGGTCAGTTCCTGAGGGAGAACGTCCCGACCTCGGCTGGCGCGAGCCCACAGAACGTTCTGCCCGGCGACGTGCGGAGCCATTACTTTTGCGAGGGCCTCCGCACGGAATTTGTCGGGTACCAGGTCAGCTCGCAGATGATACTTCGCGAGTGATTCTGCAGTGGAGCTTCCAATCGTGGCGATTTTCAATCCGGAGAATTGCCGAGTGTCGCCGCCGGTCTCCCAGAGTCGATCGAGGAACGCTTCGACTCCGTTGATGCTTGTAAAGACGAGCCAGTCGAACTCGTTGAGACGTCGCAGTGTGGCGTCGACTTCAGACCAGTCGTCGATGGGTTCGATTCGGATCGCGGGCATGAGAACCGGTTGAGCGCCCAGTTGGAACGCCCGCTGAACCTGAGGTTCGGCCTGGTCAGACGGACGAGTGATTCCAATTTTCTGCCCGAACAGCGGCTTGTCTTCGAACCATTTGAGTTCGTCGCGTTGCGCTATGCAGTCTCCGACGATGATTAGTGATGGTGCCTGAAGTCGAGCGTTGATGACCGCGTCCGAAATCTCATTGAGCGGTGCGACGACCGTTCGCTGTTGGGGAGTCGTGGCACGGCTGATGACGGCGGTCGGCGTGTCAGCGCGTTTGCCGTTGTCGAGGAGTGACTGAGAGATGCGCGGCAGATTGTCGAGCCCCATGTAAAACACAAGCGTGCCGGGCGAAGCGGCCAGCTGAGCGTAGTTCAGGGCGCTGCCTTCCTTGTCGGGTGCCTCGTGACCAGTGACGAAGGTGACCATTGATGCGGATTCGCGATGCGTCAGCGAAAAGCCCGCGTACTCGCCCGCAGCCGTTGCGGCGGTGATGCCCGGCACGATTTCGTAATCGATGCCATGTTTTCTCAGACAGGCTGCTTCTTCAGAACCTCGCCCAAAGATAAACGGGTCTCCGCCTTTGAGTCGGACGACGGTCTTGCCGGCCAGTGCTGAATCGACCAGCCGCTGATTGATCTCGTCCTGCTTGAGGATTCTTCCGTTGGGTCCGTCCGTTCGGCAGGTACGTTCGCAATAAGCGTTGGCGTGTCGCAGCAGCAGCGGATTGACGAGGCCGTCGTAAAGAACTTCATCAGCGAGCTTGAGACATTCGACGCCGCGGAGCGAGATCAGACCGGGATCACCGGGGCCGCCGCCGACGAGATAGACTTTTCCAGTTGCCATGGCAGGTGGTCGAATTCAGGCGACGAGAGAGAAACACAGCAGGGCACGGAAACAAGACTTTTTGATTCCGTGCCCTTCCGTGTTTTCCGAGGTTGAAAGTTTTTGCGTTTTACAGAGCAGTCAGGCTACTCAGGATCAGCATCCTTCGCCGCCTTCTTTTTGGACGCCTTTTTCTTTGCGGCTTTCTTTTTCGCAGCCTTCTTCTTTGTGGATTTCTTTTTGGTCGCTTTCTTCTTCGTCGTGACGCCTTTCTGGGCAGCTTTGGCGGCGATCAGGTCGAGAGCCCGTTCCAGAGTGACTGCTTCGATTTCGAGATCCTTCGGCAGCGAGGCAAAGATTTTTCCGTGCTTGACGTACGGTCCGTAACGGCCCTCGTACACGCCGATAATTTCTTCGTCTTCGGGGTGCTTGCCGAGTTCGCGGATAGGCGGGGCGGGGCCTCGCGGTTTGACTTCGGCGAGCAACTGGAGTGCCGTTTCAAGACTGACCGTCAGCACGTCGTACTCGGGAGTCAATGACTTGAAAACCTGTCGGCCATCTTTTCGAGTCGTCACGTACGGGCCGAAGCGGCCCAGCCCGGCATTGACGACATTGCCTGTGTCAGGATGCTGACCCAGTCGTCGCGGCAGTGCCAGGTAGCTGATCGCCATGTCGAGCGTGATGTCTTCCGGTTCGATGTGCTTGGGGACGCTGCAACGTTTTGGTTTGGGAGCGTCGTCGTCGCTCGGATCTTCCCCGAGCTGCAGGTACGTTCCGAACGGACCGACTTTGACGTAAATCGGCTGCCCTTCTTCCGGGTGCATGCCAACTGACTGTGGCCCTGCTTTCTTTCGTACGATCAGTTTTGTGGTCAGCTCGTCCGTCACGTCGGCCGGAGCAATTTCAGGCGGCAACGACACGCTGATTGTCTCGCCATCTTCCTGTTCGACCTGCACGTAAGGACCGAATTTGCCAACTCGAATGTCAGGCGTCACGTGCTCAAGATTCAACGTGCAGGCGATGCGTGGGTCGATGCCTTCCTCTTTGGATTTGACCTGTTGATCGAGGCCGTCGTCGCCGTGGTAAAACCGTTGCAGATAAGGGAGACGTTCCGCTTCTCCAGCCGCGACTTCGTCGAGCTGCTGTTCCATCTGCGCGGTGAATTTATAGTCAACAAGTTGCGTGAAGTGGCTCTCCAGCAACTGAGTGACGGCCATCGCGGTGAATGTCGGAACAAGCTGGCTGCCCTGCTTCACGACGTAGCCACGGTCCTGGATCGTGCCGATGATACTGGCGTAGGTACTCGGTCGACCGATGCCTTCGGCTTCGAGCTGTCGAACCAGGGTGGCTTCTGTGAAACGTGCCGGCGGTTTGGTTTCGTGGCTGAGCGATTCCAGTTTTTCGAGCTGCAGTTTCTCGGCTTCCGTCAGCGGCGGCAGCGCGCTTTCCTGGTCATCGAGTGCGGCTTCCGGATCGTCGACGCCTTCAACGTACGCTCGAAAGAAACCGGGGAAGGCGACGTGTCGACCGGTCGCTCGAAACTCGGCTTCGTCGGCAGTGATGGTGACTGTCTGAAAGAGGAGTTTCGCATCGGCCATCTGAGTGGCCATAGTCCTCTTCCAGATGAGCGAATAGAGGCGAGCTTCCTGGCCAACCAGACCGAGTTCTTCAGCGGTTTTCATTTCGGTGCCGGCAGGACGAATAGCTTCGTGAGCCTCCTGCGCACCTTTCGATTTATTGGTAAAAGTCCGCGGCGACGGGCTGAGAAAGTTTTCGCCGTAACGGGTGTTAACGCTGGCCCGCGCGGCGTTGATCGCTTCGCTCGACAGCGTGACACTGTCGGTTCGCATGTAAGTGATGTGGCCTTCTTCGTACAGCCGCTGAGCTGTCTGCATCGTCGCGCGGGCGGTCATGTTCAGTTTGCGGTTCGACTCCTGCTGAAGCGTGCTGGTTGTAAATGGCGGGTACGGTCGGCGCGTCTGCTCGCGGGATTCGACGGACGCGACGGACCAGTCAGTTTTCTCGATGCGGTCGCGCAGGGCCATTGCCTGCTCGCCGTTGAGCAGCACGACGTCGGCACCGTCTTTGAGCTTGCCTGTGTTTTCGTCGAAGTCACGACCGCTGGCGACTCGCTTCCCGTCAACCGTGTGCAGCGTCGCATCAAAATTGCCGCCCGAGCCGGTTTCGAGGCCCGCTTTAAGGTCCCAGTATTCGGCGCTGACGAACCGGGCACGTTCTTTTTCCCGCTCGACCAGAACCTTCACCGCCACTGACTGCACGCGACCGGCTGAAAGTTTCGGCGCGACCTTCTTCCACAGCAGCGGGCTGAGCGTGTATCCGAACAGTCGGTCGAGGACTCGGCGCGTTTCCTGAGCTTCGACGAGGTTCCTGTCCAGGTCCCGTTTCTGATCGAGGGCTTCGAGAATCGCCTTTTTGGTGATCTCGCCAAAAACCATCCGGCTGGTCGGAACGGTCGGCTTGAGCAGCTCGACCAGATGCCAGCCGATGCTTTCGCCTTCGCGGTCTTCGTCGGTCGCGAGAATGAGTTCGTCTGACTGTTTTAAAGCGGCCTTCAGCTCGTCGACGACCTTTTTCTTCCCCTTGGGGATGATGTAGAGCGGCTCGAATTCACTGTCGACGTTGATGCCGATTCTTGACCACGGCTCGCTTTTCACCGCTTTGGGAATTTCGGCAGCACCACTGGGCAGGTCTCGGACGTGGCCCATGCTGGCGAGGACTTTGTAGCCGTCGCCAAGGTATCCGCTGATTTTTCTCGCCTTCGCCGGAGATTCGACGATGACCAGAGCTTTGTATTTCGACTTGGACTTCGCCACGAAAGCGATCCTTCCACTATTTAACTGTCAGTTGTCACGAGCAGTTGTCACGAGCGTGACCGTAAATTCTGATCCGCGCTCCGGGCGAACTCACATCGATCCTGGTAGACGTGAGCCTGCGGAAAACAACTTCGACGAATCTGAGAGAATTCTAAAATTCAACGGTGTTTGCCGAGGATTTCGCGACCGAGCGAGCCGCTCAACATGCGGGATCACGTTGACCGGATAAATCGCTCTCAGCCCGATTCAGCAGGTCATTGGTCGACGCAAATCCCTGTCTGGGGATGGCCTTGTGTCGATCCGGCCCCCGGCTAAAATCCGCGATTCGAGTTTGCGGAGAATTGGCCTGGAGACGGGAACCGATATCCCACTCTTTCACGTTCTGTCAAGACTCCGCCGTTTCTTTGAGGCACCTGCCGCTTACGCAACGATCCGGATCTGGCCGGTTTGACATAATAATCGGCTCCGTCGATCGTCGTTTTTCAAGATCAACTATCCATCGTTTTCAGTCGGAAACCCCTCTCATGGCATCTCCGTTTGCTGTCTTTCGTCGCAACCAGAAAGTTCTGACGGTTGTTCTGACGTGCCTTGCAATGTTCGCGTTCATTATTCTCGACTCGGTGTCGAAGATGGACAGCTCGGCCATCATGCCGATCATCTTTGGCCTCATCGGCGCAGCTCTTGCCTGGCTGTGGGGTTCACAGAACGAACGCGGCATCAGCTACTCGACGATCGCCATCGGAGGCGTGCTTGGTGCGGCAGCGGGAGCCGTGATTATCGCCCAGTCGGCGAATCAGGGCGGAATCACGACGGCTCACGGTCGGTTGAGCGTCACTGACCTGAACGAAATGAAGCAGAGTCGCGACATTGCCAACCAGCTTGTCCTGAGCGTTTTTCGGTCCCGGAAGGAAGAAGTTCATCCAATGGTGGCCAACTACTACCTCAATCAGTACCAGTTCGGAGACACCTCGGGGCGTGCGGTCGTGGCAAAAATGCTGCTTGAGCGAGAAGCGGATGAACTGGGCATTGAAATCAGCGACGAATTCGTGACCAACTACATCAAGACCGTTTCTGACAACAGCATGACTCGCGAGACATTAACGAAGATTCGAAGTCAATTAGGACTGGGTGAGGCGGAGCTGTACGACCTGTTGCGATCCGAATTGCGTGCTCGCGTGGCGTCACGAGTGTTGAATCCCGAGCTGGTCCACATGCCGGATCAGTATTGGGACGATTTCGAAAAGCTGAACGTACGGCACTCCATCGACGCCGTGGCGATTCCGGTTGAGCCGTTCGCCGCGCAATTGCCTCGCCCCAGCGATGCCGAAATCAACGAAGTCTTCGAAGCCTTCAAGGGCTTCTACCCGATGGGCGAAAATCCGGGATTCGTTCAGCCGGACCGTCTGAAACTCGCGTGGTTCGAATCTGACTACGAAGCGGCAGAGAAGCTGGTCGGCGAGATTCCGGAAGAAGAATTGAAGGCTCGATACGACGAGCGAAAAGACATCGAGTACAAGATCGAAACTCTCCCGAACCTTGATTCAGGTTTCGACGATGGCGGCCTGAAGTTCGGCGAACCGCCAGCTCCCGTCAAAACTTCTAAACCAGCCGGTGATGGGGAAGCGACCGATGACGCCGCGAAGTCGGACGATTCCAAAGCCGATCCAGCGGCGAAAACGGACGACGCAGCGCCCGCCGATTCTTCCGCGACC
>JADHNX010000286.1 GCA_016779365.1 Planctomycetaceae bacterium | reverse complement strand
GGAAGTTTCGATCAGAAATCCGGACTGCGAGTTCGTGTTGACAACGTCGCTGATTCACCACACGAGCGATTTAAGGTTGAAGCAGCCAGCGATGCGACCGCAGATGCAGAATCGGATCCGGCATTGATGGCCGGCGGCGTCCAGGATGTCCATGTTCCGCCCGAGCAGAATCGAGTCGTTCAGTTAAAGAATGTCTCCAACGTGTCGAAGCCGATCGTTGTTTCGTTAAGCGGCGACGACGACAGTTTCGACAACCAGGCGTGGTACGTCAGGCCGCAAACATCGCGAGTGCCGGTGCTGTATCGAGGCGACGGTTCATCGAGCGACCCGAACGAACTTCGCTACTATCTTGAACGGGCATTTCTGCCGACGCCCGCTCGCGAAATTGACTTCTACGCCGAGAGCGACAGCAACCTTCCTGACGAAAGCTGGATGACCGGTTTGTCGGTTGTTACGAAGCGGCTCGATTCAGAACAAATTCGCCTGTCCAGCAAGGCTGTCGAAAATGGCTGGACACTGATTGTTGTCGGGGCATCAATCGATGAGTGTAAGCAGGCTTTTGAAATTGCCGGGACCGAAACGCCGGACATTTCCGAAGCGAACGTGGAAGGCTACGCCATGCTGTCAGACGTCGATCTGGAGCATCCGGTCTTTCAACCCTTCAACGATGTTCGCCTGGCAGACTTCACGAAGCTCCCGATCTGGAAGCACCGAAACATAGAGGGCGACCTGCCGGAAAGCGCAAAAGTGCTGGCATCGCTGGATGGTCGCCGACCGGCGCTCGTCGAATTGCCTCGCGGTAACGGTCGAGTCCTGCTGTTCACTTTCGGCTGGCACGACGCAGACAGTCAGTTTGTGTTGTGGTCCAAGTTTGTGCCGCTGATGAATTCGCTGGTCGACGATTTCGCCGGGACCAGCGTCGAACCGCCGCGAGCGATCGTCGGCGATCATTTTCCGATTCACACGCTGGCCGGTTCGGCTACGGGCGAGATGATCGTCACCGCCCCATCGGGCCTTGAACACAGTGTTGAGCTTTCACAATCGGCGTTTTCCGTGTTGACCGAACCAGGTATCTACAGCTTCGCCTGGACAGATCGCGACGGGCCAAGAACCGCCAGCATCGCGGCCAACCTGGACCCGCTGGAAAGCCGCACCGACTCGCTCGGGCTGGACGAAATTCGAGCGTTGGGAGTACCGCTTCCGGACGTAGTCGAAGCGCGATTAACCACGGATGAAAAACGGCAGTTGCTGGCTCGCGAACTGGAGTCTCGACAGAGGTTCTGGCAGTGGGTCATCCTGGCAGGGATCGTACTTTTGTTGATCGAAACATGGCTCGCCGGGCACCTGGCGGGTGGTGGAGCTGCGACGAAACTTGATGCCTGACGGCACTTCTCACGCGAAATGGCGATAAGCCAGGACGGGACCAGCTACTCACTCGCGACGTTGACGAAGACTTTCAGGCATTTGCCGGACTCTAAGAGCGACATCATTTCCTGGTAGTTATCGAGGCCGTCGACGGGGTGGGTCAGGATTCGTTCGGTGACGCCGGGGAACATCTGCTCGCCCAGCGAGAGGTCGGCGATGCCCTGTTCGAAGTGTTTCCAGTTTCCGTTGACGGTACCGACCAGAAGCTTGTTGCCGAGCACCCATTCGAGGTTGATCTTGTCAGCCGGAACTTCGACCTGATTGTCGCCGCCGGTCACGCTGCTCCAGATCAGGGCGCCATTCAGGCCGAGAAACTCCATCGCCTGAAACGCCAGTCGGCTGTTGCCGGTGGCTTCGAAGATGATGTCCGGCTTTTTGCCGATCTCGGCGATCAGTTCCTGCGGAGTCTGCGTTATCGTGCTGACGTAGCGAGCGCCGTAGGCTTCGGCGATTTCGGCTTTGAGGTTTCCTTCGGCGGCACCTCGGGCGAACGTGAAGACTTCGTAGCCCCGAAGCGAAAGCATCATCGTGGCCAGCAGTCCGATCTGGCCGCTGCCCATCACGAAGGCTGTGCGAGGCTGCCAGACCTGGAGTCTCTGCTGAGCGAGATTGGCCTGCTCAAGTCCTTTGGCGACGACGCTGGCGGGTTCGGCGAGGACCCCGATGTGTTTCAGGCCGGCGGGGACTCGGACGAAGAATTCCTCTTCGTCGACAAAATATTCGGTCAGGTATCCGTGTCGCAGGTTGATGCCGCGTTCGAAGTAAACTTCTTCACTGGTAATATCGTTGCGGCCGATGTCGTCGTAGATCGATGTGCCGGGGCGGCGAACCGTGCAGGCGACATAGTCTCCGGGTTTTACTTTTCGAACACAGTCGCCGACTTCGACGACCTGACCAAAGACTTCGTGCCCGATCACCAGGAAATCGGAACCGTCCGGCGCGTTACCGTAAAGTCCGTCGTTGACTTCCCGGTCAGTTGCGTCGACGCCGACCTGCAACACTTTGACGAGCACGCCGCGACCTTTCGGCACGCTGCTGAGTTCCGGCTTTGGAATATCGACAAGGTGGACGCTGTTCTTCTGCGGCGGCTTGACGGCGATCGCTTTCATGGGATTACTCGAAGTCTCTTAGCGTGAAACGTGTGTCAGGTTGAAGGGACGACATGCCGGTGCCGACACTGCTCTGGTCGTGTTTTACGGATGCGTGCTGGTTTCCCGCCCTCGCGGGATACGGCTGTCGTGAAGTTATTCCCACTCGATCGTGCTGGGCGGTTTGGAGCTGCAGTCGTAAACGACCCGGTTGATGCCTCGGACCGAGTTAGTGATTCGTGTCGAGATTCTCTGCAGCACGTCGTGCGGCATCCGAAACCAGTCGGCGGTCATAAAGTCGGTGGTGGTGACGGCTCGGACGACAATCGTACTTTCGTAGGTTCGAGCATCGCCCATGACACCGACCGACTGAATCGGAAGCAGCGCGGCGAAGGCCTGGCTGATTTCGCGGTACAGGTTGGCTCGATGCAACTCTTCGATGACGATGGCGTCGGCTTCGCGCAGGATGACGAGTCGTTCTTCGGTGACTTCGCCCAGGCATCGGACGGCCAGACCAGGGCCGGGGAACGGGTGCCGCCAGACGAGGTGCTCGGGCAAGCCAAGGGCGGCGCCCATCTGTCGGACTTCGTCCTTGAAGAAGTCTCGCAGCGGTTCGATCAGTTCGAAGCCGAGTTCTTCCGGCAAACCACCGACGTTGTGATGAGCTTTGATCGTGGCGGCGGGACCGTCCGGGCTGGCTCCGGATTCAATCACGTCGGGGTAAAGAGTCCCCTGAGCCAGAAATCGCGAATCGGGAATCGACAACGCCTCTTTCTTAAACACATCGATAAACAGCTTGCCGATGATCTTTCGCTTTTGCTGAGGATCGACCACGCCGGCCAGTCCGTCGAGAAAGAGCTTGCGAGCGTCAGCCACGTGCAGGTCGGTCTTGAAGTGCTCGCCGAAGTGCTCGCGGACCTGGTCGGCTTCGCCTTTTCGCAGCAGGCCGTTGTCGACGAAAATGCACGACAGCTGGTCACCGATCGCTTTGTAAAGCAGAGCGGCGACGACCGAGGAATCGACACCGCCGGAGAGTCCGCAGATCACGCGTCCGCTGCCGACTCGTTCACGGATTGCGGCGGCTTCGCGGTCGATCAGCGATTCGATTTTCCACGTGCCTTCGCAACCGCAGATACCTCGCACAAAGTTTCTCAGCAACTGGCTGCCGAGTTCCGTGTGAGTGACTTCGGGATGAAACTGCAGGCCGTAGATCGCTTTGGATTTGTGCTGGACAGCCGCGTGCGGACACGTTTCGGTCGTCGCGATCGAGTTGAACGATTCGCTGAGGTTTTCAACCTGGTCGCCGTGGCTCATCCAGACGCGGGACTCAGTGGGAATATCCCGAAACAGAGGGTTGTCACTTTTCGCCGTACAGACCGCCAGGCCGAACTCGCGCGACGCGCCCGGCTTGACCTGACTGCCTTGCGATCGACACGCCAGTTGCATGCCGTAGCAGATTCCGAGCACGGGAATTCCCAGGTCGAAGATCTCCGGATCCGGCTGAGGGGCACCTTCTCCGTAAACACTGTCGGGACCGCCCGAAAGGATGATGCCTTTTGGATTGATCTCGCGAATCCGTTCCGCAGAAAGATTGTGCCTGACCAGCTGACAGAAAACGTTCTCTTCGCGGACGCGGCGAGTGATCAACTGGGCCGTCTGGCCGCCGAAGTCCAGGACGAGAATCTGATCTTCCGACGACAGATCAACACCGATTCCGGCCGTTGCCGACACTGCTGAGGGAGTGGAATCGGTAGAAACAGGCTGAGAAGTAGCCGTCATAGTTGGGATCTTTCGCTGCCGCTGCGTGCTTGTCCGCAGCCGAGCCGGTAAACAGGCCGAGCAAGCTTCCTGCAGAAACCGGCCTCCAGAAACGAAAAATACCCCCGAAGCGTCGGGGGCAAACAGATGATGCTACCGCCTGGCGATTCAAATTCAATCGAGTCGCTGGCGGTTAGTCTTGCGAGGGACCATCGGTACAAATTCACCTTCCAAACGCAAGAGGTTGCCGAGTGATAAAGGCTGGGTTGTCAAAGTCGACCTGTCTTATCCAGCAGTCAGACAAGCCCCCTGACTATGCAGCTCGGCGAGCGTCTTCGTCGGACGCCTGGTTGTCCGAGTTGCTTTCTGAACTGGCTCGGGCGGACGAGATGGAAATTACTGCCGGAGAGCTGTTTTTCGAGTCAAATTCCAAATCGGTTGCCCCTTCGTCAGCCGACTTGCGCACCAGCACGGACAGCGAACCAGTTGGATCCACTGCGGCGATTTTTGAGGTGAGCCGCTCAGCCAGAAAGACCAGCTCGTGATGTCCGAAGGTTCGAGTCCCCACACATGTTGCCAGCACTGCCACACACGCGGCCGATGCGATCACTCCGCTGCTGGCCCAGACTCCCGCGACAGCCGCAACCGCGCAAAGGCCGTACATCAACGTGAAGACTCCCAGCACCTTCCAGACCGAGCGGCCGGCATCGAACAGGCGGTGATGAAAATGCTCGCGGTCGGGAGCCATGATCCCCTTGCCCTTCTGGGCTCGTCGGACAATGGCCATCGTCGTGTCAAAGGCAGGAATCACCATCACAGCCAGCGGGATGCCGAGTCCATAGCGACCATTCGCCATGTGACAAGTACTGAGAGTTAAAGCTCCAAGCAGATAACCGATCGTCATGCTGCCAGCGTCGCCGAGGAAAATAGAAGCTGGTGGAGCGTTGAAAATGGCAAAACCAAAAACGCTGGCGACCAGTAGCAGGCAGACAGTGGCCGTCGCGTTATCTCCGTGTAGCGTGGAAATCGCGGCCAGCGTCGCAAAGCCAAGCATCCCCTGAAACGACGCCATGCCGTCCATGCCGTCCAGCAGGTTGACGGCGTTGCAACAGGCGACCAGCCAGAAGACGCAGAAGACTCCAACAGCGATTTCAGAGGAGACCTCAAGTCCGTCCGCAATGTGCAGTACCTTGATCGGCTGAACGGTCACCACGTAGGCGACTGCGGCGATGATCTGAAAGACAAGTTTGACTTTCGCACGAACTGGCCAGATGTCGTCGACGATGCCGAGAATCCACACACCGAACGCCGTGGCAAGCAGAGCCGTGGTGGAATCGGGAAGCGAATTCGCAAACTCGACATTCGAGGCGTACCGGAAAGCGAATACGATCGCGAAGGCAGCAAACACAGCGACCCCGCCCAGCGCGGGCACGGGAACCGCGTGCTGCTTTCGTCCATTGTCGGGGACGTCAAGCAGGCAGGCACGAATTCCGGCATAGCGCGCAGCGAGAGTCAAAACGGCACTCAGGCCGACAGTGATGAGAAGCAGTCCGATCATTCCGTTGATCGACTTCCAATGCAGGTTTGATGGGGATTCAGAGTGGAGCCGAGGAGATGACCCGCAGGATACGCAGAACGCGAGGAGTGAAATGGTGGGATTGACCGGCGGCAGAAACGGGAAACTCTTTCTGCATCAGGTCTGTCGGCAACGTGAAACCGGAAGCTCAGAAAGCTGCCTGATTCATCATGGCGCCGGCACGAAAACGAGCGAGCATCCATGCCCGCTGCGAATTGAGGGCGAACCATCGCCGATACGGAAAATCAGTGCAAGATGGATTCCGGCAAGTCCTTCAGTCTCTGGTACACACCCCGGTCCGCTCGACGATACGAATTCCGGCCACTACTGTGACGCAGGTTGAACTTATGGTCGGGCCACTATCTGCGACATCGCCCGGCAAAGATGATCGTGACGATTTTCAAATCACCTCAGAAGGAATCCACTATGAAACGACTGATTTTTCTGGTCGCGCTGGCGATCTCCGCCACGACTCTGACTGCTGTCTCAGCTGCTGATGGCGATGGCTGGACGTCGTTGTTTGACGGGAAGTCGCTCGAAGGCTGGACTCAGAAGAACGGCACCGCAAAGTACGAAGCCGTCGACGGCACCATTCACGGTACGACGAACGAAGGCAGCCCGAACTCGTTTCTGTGTTCGAACAAGGAGTACGGCGACTTCGAGCTGGAATTCGAAGTCAAGGTTCACAACAGCCTGAACTCTGGTTGCCAGATTCGTTCTAAGACCAAAGAAACTGACGGTAAAAACAAGAACGAGAAGTTCGGTCGCGTCTACGGTCCGCAGTGCGAAATTGAAGCCAGCGGCGCCAACGGAGCAGAAGCCGGCTACATCTACGGAGAAGCCGCCGAAACCGTCAGTGCTGACGGAACGGTAAAGAGAGGCTGGCGGACGCCGGAAGAACGTCTGAAACCTCACAAAGCCATGAAAGACGGTGAGTGGAACAAGTTCCGCATCGTCGCCAAAGGCCCGCGAATTCAGACCTGGATCAATGGCGAAGCCATCGAAGACCTGACCGACGAAGATATCTACAAGACTCACCCGAAAGGCTTCATCGGCCTGCAGGTTCACGGCATTAAAGCGGGAACCGGCCCGTACGACGT
>JADHNX010000285.1 GCA_016779365.1 Planctomycetaceae bacterium | reverse complement strand
GATCTGGTCACCCGGTGACAGCGTCGTGTTTGACAATTCGGGCAATGCATTCGTTTCGCACGGCAAACACATTTCGAAAGTTTCACCGGATGGTTCCGTTGAGCCGTGGGCGACGATGAGTTCTCCGCGAGGTCATGTCATCCTCTCAGACGGTAGCCACCTGGTTGCCGATGCCGGGCAGCGTGCGATTGTCAAACTGAACGAAGCTGGCGAGCAGGTTCGCAAGATCGCGACGCGAAGTGACGGCAACTTCCTGCGAGCACCGAGCGATCTGGTCGCCGACTCGACGGGCGGTGTCTACTTTACTGACCCCGGTTACGCCCGCATCAGCAACCCAATCGGTCGCGTTCACTATGTCGCCGCCGATGGAAGTGTGACGGTTGTCGCTCAGCGTCTGGCCTTCCCTGAAGGGATCGCCCTGTCGGCAGACGGCTCGAAGCTGCTGGTTGTCGAGAGTCAGAATCGACAGGTGATTGAATTCGAAATCCGATCACCGGGGCAGGTCGGACCGAAGCAGGTGTTCGCGGAACTCCCCGCTTCAACTGATGACGCTCAAGGTTTCGCCAGCGGTCTGCTGGTTGATCCGCAAAACGGTCGCGTCTTCATCGCCCACGGAGATCGTCAGCAGGTTGAGATGTTATCACCGGAAGGCAAGCTGCTTCGATCCATCGAAATCGGAGCCACCGTGAACAGCATCGCCTTCAAAGATGGCGACTTCAGCCGAGTCTTTGCGACCGGCGGAGCACGGTCCGGCCAGCAGGACGCCGGCCAGTTGTTCGAAATCAAGATTGCTGAATAGGTCTGCAGATCGCGGTCTGTTGAAGAATCGATCGCCAACTGGTTTTAACGTGTGTCACAAACTCTGTTCGTGCAGAATGACCATCGGCTGGGAATTCGAAAAGCACAGGCAAAGTTCGTGGCACACTTTTTCCCTGAGTTCGTAACAGCCGTTGCGAGCTTCGGGATTGCCGAAATTCTCACGAGTTGAGTTTCAGAATTCGCTCCGCGTTGCCCCGAAAGATTTTCGTGGCAACGTTGGCTGGCAAGTCGAGGCTGTCGAACAGTTCGAACTGAGGCACCGCCTGTCCGGGTTGCAGGTAGTCGGTTCCGAACAGCAGTCGGTCCTGGCGGCGGATCATGAACTCGCGACCGAATTCGCGGTCGCGGCTGATCGAGTTGGCTCCTGATCCGGCAGACAGATCGCCGTAGAGATTCGGATACTTCTCCATCAGCGTGTCGATCGCGCCGCCCGGTCGAACCTTGTCTTTGGGATAGCTCATCAGTTCAGCCTGAGTCAGCCCGCCGGAAATCGACGCCCACCATCCGGGACCGTGACCCAGGAAGTTGAGCTTTGGAAACGTGGCGAGCGCGTGTTCTAGTCGCGGCAGACCGGGCTGATCTTTTCCTCGCTGATTATCCATGTGGAATAGCAGGGGGATCTGCAACTCCTGGCAGACATCGTAAATCTGCATCATGAGCGGGTCGTCAAAGTCGAGCCCGACTTTATGCTCGCCGAACCCGCGCGCTCCCAGTTCGACATACCTGCCGATGACGTCGAGAAATCCCTTTCGCCCGCCGCGCAACGATGTTCGAGGATCGATCGAGCAGAACGCCACAAAGCGATCTGGATGCGCTTTCGCGGCGGCCAGAGCGGGCTCGGTAAGCAGCAGAAAACTCGACGATTCCGGAGACGTCAGCGGAAGCAGGACAGACATTTCGACGTCGTGCTCGTCCATCCAGTGCAGCAGCCCGTCGGCGGTTAATTCTTCGTTACCGTTCCAGGTCGTGCCGATGTGAGTGTGGACGTCGATATATTTAGATGCTTTCTTTGGACCGCCTTCAGCAGCGTACAGGCCAGGAATTGAGAACCGCCCCGCCGGTCCTGTTTGCGAAACACTGCCTGCAACGAAATCTGCGGTACTAACCGCCGCAGCTGCTCGGATGCTTCGTTTCAGAAACTGACGTCGACTGACAGGCATGGTGAGACTCCTGATGGAATGAGGATTTGACGGTAGGGTGAGCATCGCCCACCAATCATTCGCATGCCACCGGCGCTACAGTTGGTGGGTAGCGTCCACTCTACCGGTTCCCATTCAAAACAAGCTGAGCGGTGGCATTGGGTCGTTGCAAAACCGGAGAAACTTTCTACGACCAGAAACGCTAGACTTGCCGGCTGAGCACGTCCAGCCTGAGAACGCTCGACGAGCCGTGCTCAAACGGGAATACTGGCCGTCACGGCGGCTTCCGATATTCTTGCGGCAGCTCACCGTTATTTTCTGAACTTACTTTTCACAGCAATTCTCAGAGACTCATCAGGTCGTGAAATGAACGAATCGATCCGAGCGGCACTCAACCATATTCTTGACGGGCAGACGGTGCCTCGTCCTGCCACCGAAGCCGCATTTGCCGCGATCATGGACGGTGAATGTGGAGAGGTTGATATCGCGGCGTTGCTGACGGCGTTGACGGTCCGTGGCGAAGAAGTCGAGGAAATCGCCGGTGCGGCAGCCGTCATGAGACAACGTGCGACGCGGATCGAGTGCCGATCAGAAGGACTGCTTGATACCTGCGGAACCGGCGGCGACCGGCTGCACACCTTTAACATCAGCACGGCGACGGCGTTCGTCGCCGCAGCCGCTGGCGTGCCGGTGGCCAAGCACGGGAATCGAAGTGTGTCGAGTTCAAGTGGCTCAGCCGACGTCCTGGAAGCTCTCGGAATCAACCTTCAACTTTCCCCCGAGCAGGTGGGAAAGTGCATTGATGAAGTCGGCATCGGCTTCTGCTTTGCACCGCTGCTGCATTCAGCCATGAAAAATGTGGTACCGGTTCGGAAGGCACTGGGAATTCGGACAATCTTTAATCTACTCGGACCGCTGACAAATCCAGCAGGAGCTAAGTATCAGTTACTTGGTGCCAACCGAAAACACTTTGCTCAGAAACTGGCGACCGCGCTGTTTCAGCTTGGCAGCGATCGAGCTCTCGTCGTTTGCGGGAATGACGAACTCGATGAAGTCAGCTTGTGGGGGCAGACGGCAGTTTTTGATGTGTCACGTGACGGTGTTGCGGAACTTTCCTGGTCAGCAGACGACTTCGGGCTTTCTGAATGCAGCGTGGGTGAACTGGTTGTCGACGGAGCGTCTGAAAGTGCAGATCGAATTCGTCGAATTTTTGACGGAGAAAAAGGTCCATCTCGAGACATCGTCGTCGCCAATGCTGCCGCCTCATTGGTTGCTGCGGGTAAGGCTGCCGGACCGAAAGAAGCGGCGACCCTGGCAGCAGAAGCAATCGACAGTGGTCGGGCAAAAGACGTTCTTACGCGACTGTCGGTCGCCACAAACGCGATGTCTACGGACAAGTAAATGTCTGAGGGATGCAATTTGATGAGTCGCCGAAGTCTGAAGTTGATCGCCGTGGTGTCGGTTCTGCTCTGGTCCGTTTCGGCGGAAGTCGTCGCGGCAAAATTCAACCGCGTGCTGGACGTTGGCAAGCCGGCGCCGGTGTGGAAAGATCTGCGAGGAGTCGACGGGAAGACGCACAGCCTCGACGAACTGAAAGCAGCCAAAGCGGTCGTCGTTGTCTTTACGTGCAACCATTGCCCGGTTGCTCAGGCTTACGAACAGCGATTGATCAGGCTGGCTGAAGAAACTCGAAAGCAGGGTGTCGAGTTCGTCGCAATTAACGTGAGCCTGTACGAAGCCGATAATCTTCAAGCCATGCGAAAACGATCAAAGGATCGCAAATTCCCGTTTGCTTATCTCCAGGATCCAACGCAGCAGACTGGAAAGAAATACGGCGCATTGTGGACGCCCTGTGTCTTTCTTCTGGATGCCAGAAGGCGAATCGCTTACCTGGGCGGGATCGATGACAGCATGTATCCCGAGAAAGTTGATCGACGATTTCTGAAAGACGCAATTGATGCAGTCGTTGCCGGTAGGCCGGTCGAGGTCGAAGAGACGAAGCCGGTCGGATGTCCTATTGAATACGAGTAGTCAGCTCGCGTTGTGGTAAAATGAACACAGGTCTGATCGCGACCTTTCGTACTAATCAGAAAACGACTCAGGTTGCCAGCCAGAATGGGCTGAATACCGAATAATGCCGTTTTTTAAGGATTTCACGCGTATTAGTTGACTTTGCGAGACTCGACACCTTAATAATCCCCCCGTCGTTAAGGATTGCCTGAACGGCATCGAAGCCTCAAATCGGCCTGTTATCCGATTCTGATCGATCAGCAGGTTTCAACGAGAATCAAAGTTAACCTCTTTACAGCTTCCACCCAGCTACATCTTTGAAAGGATGCCCCGGATGAAGAAAGCAGCAGCAGTTAAGCCAAAGGCGCTCACGAAAAGTCAGATCCTCAACAGTCTCGCAGAGTCAAGTGGCCTTGCGAAAAAAGACGTCCAGGCTGTTCTTGACTCACTCAGCGGACTGATCGGTGATTCGGTCAAAAAGAATGGACCAGGATCTTTCACGATTCCAGGTCTGTGCAAAATCGTCGTCAAAGACAAACCTGCACGACCAGCCAAGAAACATGTCTGGGTTCCACTCGTTAAGGAATACCGCGACATTCCGGCCAAGCCAGCTTCAAAGACAGTCAAAGTGACTCCACTGAAAGCTCTGAAAGACATGGTCTAAGAACTGACCTTTCTGTTTTGAATGTTGTTTCCGTATAGGAACACTGGTTCCAGGAAGCGACAACTGACGAATAAAAAAACGCCGTGTCTCAGTAACGAGCCACGGCGTTTTTTTGCTGGATGCTTTTTCAAGGACGGACGCTGAATCGCGCAAAGAAAAACGGCCAGCAGATCAAGCGATCGGCTGGCCGAATTAACTCATAGAGTCATCAGTAAGATTACGTGGTCTGACGACGAACTCGACGACGAACGTCGGTTTCCAGAACGCCGAAAGCCTGCTCGTGACGCTGCAGAGCCATCGAAAGGGCGCTCAGCAAACGCTTGGCTGTAAAGTGGTTCATGATGATCCGCTGTGTGACCGGAACCTTGACTTCGCCAGTGGCGTACGGATTCGGGTTGAGACCCAGATCCAGAATCAGTTCTTCTGGAGTGCTCGAAACTCGGCAGAAGTTGGCGTAACCGGCGGCGACGTTTGAGTCGTCGACGATCAGCGTCTGCTGTGCTTGGGCGGCAGCGGCTGGCGCTTCGGCCGTTGCTACTGCTGCATCGTCAGCCTTCTTGTCCTCTACTGGTGCTTCGTCTTTTTTCGCCACTGTGCTTGCTCCCTGATACATGCGTCGCTCGTAAGAGTCGACTCAATCTGTTGCGACCCGGCTCCAGTTAACAATCTGCAGCTAGTCAAACGGGTAACAACGGGTGAAAACTAACGCTGATTCAACAAGTGAATCAACGGCAATCCTGTTGAGTTCAAAGTTACAATCGCCCCTCAACGTAAGGGAGAGAGAAGGGGTGGAATAGGTATGGATTCCGCCGGCAAGTAGCGGTCGAAATGGCTTGAACCAAGTTGTAGGACGTCCAAGTTTCGACGATTCGATGCGAACTGGCATCATTCACGTACGCTATGACGACCCGCCGGGAGTTTCAGTTCCCAAACTCTCCTGTTTACAGACACAAACTGCGGATTTGATACGTGATGCAGGTCAAGCCGCTCGTTGAGACTTGTTCGAGTGATAGAGACGCTGGTAGATCGCACAAGTCTTTAACAGTTCGTCGTGAGTTCCGATGGCCGCAACGCTTCCAGAATCCATCACCACGATTCGCGTGACGAGGTCGAGGAACGTGTCGTTGATGACGTGAGTAATGACGAAGACTGTACGGCCTCTGACAAACTGCTTCAGCACTTTGTGGATAATGTGTTCGCTCTGTGAGTCGAGTGCTGAGGTAGCTTCATCAAGGATCAGGATTGAAGGATCACGCAGGATTGCTCGTGCGAGGGCGATTCTTTGACGTTGTCCACCTGATAACTTTTGCCCTTTTTCGCCGATCTGCGTCGCAAAGCCGGCTGGAAGATGGGAGACGAACGGAATCACGTGAGCCTGTTTGGCTGCCTCTTCGACCTCTTCCCAGGTTGCATCGGGTTTGCTGTATTTGATGTTCTCGGCAATCGAATCGTCGAACAGCTGAGTTTCCTGTGTCACGATACCAATCTGGCTCCGCAGATCGTGGCTTCGAAACTGCCGCACATCGACACCGTCAATCAGCACCGCTCCCTGGTCGGGATCCATGAACCGAGGCAGCATATTCAGCAGCGTTGATTTGCCGGAACCGTTTTCACCGATGACGGCGACGACTTCGCCTGCCGGGACGGTCACGCTGACATTTCGCAGCGCTGGCGGTCGAGCGTTTCCATCGACAGCCTCCTGCGAATAGGTGAATGAGACGTTTTCGAAGCGGATATCTCTGCTGTGGCGACCGACGATCTGAGGTTCTTTTGGCTCTGGGACTTTGGTCTTTTCGTTCAGGACTTCGAAGATCCTGTCGGACGCGGCGGCCGACCGCTTGAGGTCGCCGTAGACAGACGACAGTTTTCTGACCGAGTCGAGCGTTCCGGCCAGCAGTGCGTAGAGCGCAGAAAGCTGTGCGATATCCATCGCTCCCGGAGCAAGCTTCACTCCCCAGATTTCGTCAGTGCCTCGCAGGACAAGATACGTGCCGGGAATGACCGCGGAAAGAACAGCGATCGTCCCCATGAGTTCTGTTGTTGGGCGGGCGAGGGCACTCAATCGAATGACCTTCATTGATTTGTCGAGATACTCTTTGTTCGACAAGTGAAACTGCCTACGGTGGCGTCGAGCGGCTCCAAAAGCAATCACGACCTTAAGCGAATCGAACGTCTCTGCGAGACCTTTGTAGATCCCCGACATGCTGTTCAGTGTGCCTTTTGATGCTTTCTTCAGGCTCTTGCCAAACTTTGCGAACAACAGGCCGATGCACGGCACGACAAGCAGAGACAGCAGCGTCAATCGCCAGTTAAGAACG
>JADHNX010000284.1 GCA_016779365.1 Planctomycetaceae bacterium | reverse complement strand
CCGATCCGTCAGAAACGAAGAATGTCGCCGGTGAAAACGCGGCGATCATCGAACGCCTGACAAAGCAGCTCGTCGCGTGGCACGAGTCGATGCCGCAGGACAACGGAGCATCGTTCAAAGAAAAACGGCGCAAATAAAAAGTTACTTTCACTGAACTCTTGGAAAAATTTCGAACAGGCGAAAGCAGAGAGAACAGAGAAGACGTTTGAATCGAAACTCTGTTTCCTCTGATTTCTCTTGTTCAAAAATTTCCGGCCCGCCAGAAAAGTAAGTCGAACGAACATTCAATCCACGTAAAGAAACTCGTTCAAATTGAAGAGTGCCAGGCAAAGGTCGGTTAGAGCTGCCGTTTGCCCGTCAGGTGAACTGCGCAGGAACTGAGCCGCCAGCTTCAGTTCATCCGAGGATGGATTCCGCGAGAGAGTTCGTAAGCAGGCAAGTTTAATCCTGGAGTTTGCCTCGACCGACGACTCGCCAGCAGCTTCTTCAACGAGAGCAGCCAGAGCCTTTGCCGCGTCAAGCGACAACTTCGAATTCAGCAGCATCAAAGCCTGAGGCGCAATCGTGGACTCGTTGCGGCGAGGACAACTGAAATTGGTGTCCGGCTTGTCGAACGCTTCAAACAACGGGTATCGCAGATTTCTTCGAACAAACAAATAGATGCTTCGCCGAGTGTAGTCCTCGGGATCTTTCGAAACGGGCCACTGATTCTTCAGCAGTGTGTGAAGCAGTTCGTCGGGAAGTGGCGGGCGAATGCCTGGTCCGCCTCGTCTTTCAGAAAGTTGCCCAGCCGCCAGCAGCATGGCATCTCGAACCGCCTCGCCTTCGAGCCTTCTCCGCGACATGCGCGACCAGAGTCTGTTCTTGCGGTCTGCCTTCAGCGACTGCTGCCACTTTTCTGCCACCGCTGGTGAGGCATCGTCTGGCAACCGGCTTGCCTGTCGATAAGTCGCTGACGTGACGATCAGTCGATGCATGTTTTTGAAACTGAAACTTCGGCGAGGAAATTCCGTCGCCAGCCAGTCGAGAAGTTTGTCATGCTCGGGAACGTCGCCCATGACTCCGAAATCGCTGGGTGAATCACAAAGCCCTTCCCCGAAATGATGCTGCCAGAGACGGTTTGCAATCGTTCTCATGCTGAGCGGGTTGTCTGGATTTGTGAGCCATCGCGCGAGCTGAGTTCTCAGGTTTCTGCGATCTGAGGCAACGTCCGGCGCTGCACCGGCGGCATTGACGATTCGTGGAAACGCGGCCTCGACGGTGTCGCCGACTCGTCGAAAGTCTCCTCGAACCATGAGATAACTGACGGATTTGGCGTCGTTTCCGTCCGGTAGACTGGCCACTTTGTTTTTCGTGAACTGAAACGCCGGATCGAAGAAAGCTCGCAACCGGTAAAAATCGAGCTGGCTGATGGGGTCGTACTTGTGATCGTGGCACTGAGCACAGCCGACCTGCAAACCCAGGAACACCGAACCAACTGTCGACGTCATTTCGTTCATAAAGCTATGACGCCGCTCTTCCTGCAGGTTGATGTCCGGCATGTCCGGCCCGCAGGTCAGAAAGCTCGTTGCCACTCGGTTTGCCGATCCTGCCTCATCGCCCGCCAGCTGCAGCCGCACAAACTCGTCGTAAGGCATGTCGTCGTTGAACGCGTCGATCACCCAGTCACGATACTTCCACGCGTCGGGACGAAGCTTGTCATGCTCGAAGCCGTCGGTTTCTGCAAACCGAGCAAGATCCAGCCAGTGCTGCGCCGAACGTTCTCCGTACGCGGGAGATTCCAGGAGCTGATCGACCAGTCGGTCGTACGCTTCGGACGTTTCGTCTTTCAGAAAATCGTCGATCTGCTCAAGCGTTGGCGGGAGCCCCGTCAGGTCGAAACAAAGTCGTCTCAGAAGCACCGTTCGCGAGGCCTCGGGAGCTGGTGACAGGCCGGCATCGACTAACTTTTTCAGAACGAATGAATCGATCGAATTTCGTGGCCAGTCGCCAACGT
The DNA here is from genome assembly GCA_016779365.1 of Planctomycetaceae bacterium. Taxonomy (GTDB): domain Bacteria; phylum Planctomycetota; class Planctomycetia; order Planctomycetales; family Planctomycetaceae; genus JABMPE01. Next base: position 4,965 of record JADHNX010000284.1, on the reverse strand, counting down.
GCGCTGGTACGTCTGGTCGGACCAGCGGCGCGAAAGACCAGTGCTCACGATCGTCGTCTGTGATCTTTGGTTCGGACTCTGCAAACGCAGACTGCCCCGCTGCAACCAGCGAAAGAAAGACAACGAACAACGCACTTTTCGAAACGAAACTTCCAGATCGAGTTTTAATCTTTGGAGTCTCACTGCCGACTTGTTCGACAGTGCACGACCTCATCAGCAACGCGCTGCCGGGTAAGCCAGCAGTCGTCCCCAGTGTGAAAAATGCGTCGTCATGGGCAATTGGGGTCATGCGAAAATCTCGTGGACGACGTTTCCGGCAACATCAGTCAGTCGCTCGTCACGACCGTTGTGGAAGAAGGTCAGCTCTTCATGATTGAGACCGAGCATGTGCAGAATGGTGGCGTGCAGGTCGTGAATGTGGACTGGCTTTTCGACGGCTCGCAGGCCGATCGGATCGGTGGCTCCGTAGACGAAGCCGCCTTTGACTCCGGCTCCAGCGAACCAAACTGAGTATCCCCACGGGTTGTGATCGCGGCCTTTGCCCTGCTCGCTCATCGGCATGCGACCGAACTCGCCGCCCCAGATCACCAGGGTGTCGTCGAGCAAACCTCGGTCGTCAAGATCCTGCAACAACCCTGCGACGGGAAGGTCCGTGCGGCGACAGTAAAGATCGTGGTTGCTGGTAACGTCGCTGTGAGCGTCCCAGCCGTTCGTATCGCCCGAATAAAGCTGCACGAAGCGAACGCCGCGTTCAACCATGCGCCGCGCGAGCAAACAGCGGCGTCCGAATTCGTCGGTGTCTTTTCCGCCAATGCCGTACAACCTTTGCGTTGCCGCCGACTCCTGAGAAATGTCGACAACTTCCGGAGCCGTTGCCTGCATTCGAAAAGCGAGTTCGTACGAATTCGCTCGGGCCAGAAGTTCTTCGTCGAAGTCACGCTGCTCGGCATGTTGCGCGTTCAACTTTTGAATCAGTGCGAGGGCGTTCCGCTGCCTATCCGTCGTCACCTCCGGCTGAGGACGCAGATGAAGAATCGGACTTTTTCCTGCCCGCATCGTCGTTCCCTGGAACGTCGCCGGGAGAATTCCACTGCCCCAGGCGGGAGGGCCGCCTTTCACTCCATTGCCCGGATCCGGCAGCACGACGAACGCGGGCATGTTGCCGTTTTCGGTGCCGAGTCCGTACGCCGCCCAGCTTCCCAGACTCGGCTTGCCCATCAGAATACTGCCGGTATTCATCTGGTAAACAGACTGCGGATGATTGACGCTGTCGCCGTGGCAGCTTCTCAGCACGCAAAGTTTGTCGGCGTGCTTCGCGGTGTGCGGGAGAAAGTCGCTGATCTCCAGACCGGACTCGCCGCGTGGTCGAAACGGTCGGATCGGGCCGAGCAGCGGATTTTGTGCCACATTTCTCCGCGTCATAACCGAACCGAAACTGTCGGGCAGCGGCATCCCCGAAAGTCGCACGAGTTCAGGCTTCGGATCCAGCAGGTCGACGTGCGAGGGGCCTCCATGCATGAACAACCAGATAACCCGTCGGGCTCGTGGAGCAAAATGCGTCTGACGCGGAGCCAGTGGATTATCTGGAACTCCGTCATTTGCTGTCGCGTCGGCATCCAGCAGATCAGCCAGCGCGATCGCCCCGCAGCCGCCACCAGCCTGCAAAAGGAACTGCCGGCGAGACGGCTTCACATCATCAGTCATGCTGTCCGATTCTGCATTAGACACGTGCCACTCCCGCAAAAGAAAAGCCCGAGACGATTTCCGGCTCGGGCTTCAAAATGACGGATGACAGGACACTTCGTCAACTGGATGTCGCCGGAACGTAGCCTCGATCATTTTCGGAGAGGACTTCTTCTACGACGTCCGCGACAAAGTTATCAGCGTCTTTCTTGTCAACATCCGGCGCTGCAGCTCCGGCGTTCATTCCGACGCCAGGGTTTCTGAACAGGAACGGAAGCATATCCCAGACGGCTGCGGAGTAGGTTCGGAACATTGGGTACTGCAGTTCCGGCTGCTTTTCGAGGTACTCGTTCATCTTTTCTTTGAGCGTCCGATGTGCCACTCGCGGATGTCGATGATGCGGGCCGTGCACGAAAATGTCGAAGTTGAGCCACGTGCAGACTCGGGTAAACCAGTTATTGCCAACAACGGTTCGAGTCCCCAGCATCGGATCGTAACTCGCCATTCCGATGTGCTCGGTGAATTTCCGTCCCGACTGAATCATGCCGGCAAAGAGGTGCGGAATCGCCCACGCTCGGATAAACGATCCCCAGGTTTCAGTCGTCGTGAAGACTGCGAACAGGCCACCCCAGAAGAGCACGCACGCGGCGTATTCCAGCCACACGGTTCGACGCAATTTCTGGTCAGTCAGCGGAGAGTCTTTGTGAAAGAACAAGCGCCCGTACGTCACCATCGCACCGAACATCCCGAGGAAGAAGTCGAATAACGCGAATGCTCGTCGAAACCAGATCGACGCTTTGGGATCCGAGTACGGCCAGAGTTCCCAGTCGTGCGGCTTGTTAAGGTAGGCGTGGTGGCGAATGTGGCTTTCTCGATAGACCGTGTACGGGACAAAAATCAGAGTCCCGATCACTCGTCCAAGCCAGATGCTGGTTTCGCGTCTCGGCGTCAACGTCTGATGAGCAGTTTCATGCAGGCAGCTCGTCCAGCAGAACATGCAGTAGGCAGTGAAGGCCGTCCAGAAGATTTGCCAGCCGATCACGTCAGCCGGCCACTGATTCCAGAGCGCCCAGATCCCCAGTACACCGCCAGGAAAAAACTGGAACCGCGCCCACGTCCACTTGTCGCTGAGAGCCTCCTGCTCCTGAGTCGTGAAAATCGTAACCGACACCGGTATACCGCTCCCGAGATGGTTGGGTGGCCAAGGTTTCGCACAGCAACATAAAGGCGGCGAATCCGTGCCAGAAAGACTGCGGTGTTCATGACACCCGGCACGATCTCCAGCGCGCGTACCATCAGTCAATAAGCAGCCAAAGATGCTACCCATGCATAGTCCAGATCGTCAACTGACGGACGATTTCAGACACGATATGGCGGCTTTCCTGTACTCCTGGCAGTGCCGGGAGTCGAATGGCCTCATAACCAGGGCAAACGTTCCAGATCGACGTTCCCACCACTTAATACCACCCCGACCGATTCGACCTGCCTGTTCGGCGTAAACTGACCACTCAGAATTGCCGCAAGAACGACGGCAGAACTGGGCTCGACCAGCAGCTTCGCCCGCTCCCACAGCAGTCGCATCGCGGCAACAATTTCGTCATCACTGACGGTCACAATCTGCTCCACGTGCTGCTGGATGATGCTCCAGTTTCTCTGCCCGAGACTCGTCAGCAGCCCATCGGCAATCGTCTTCGGCCCGGTTTGAGGAATCAGCTTGCCGGCTTCGAACGACCGAGCGGCGTCATCCGCTCCCGCAGGTTCACCGGCAAAAACTCGAACTGACGAATCCAGCCCGTGTGCCGCGATGCACGTTCCCCCCAGCAACCCGCCTCCGCCGACGGGCGTGATCACGGCATCAAGCGACGCCCCCAGTTCGGCCACCTGATCGAACAGTTCCAGCATCGCCGTTCCCTGGCCGGCGATGACGTCGTCATTGTCGTAAGGGTGAATGAACGTCGCTCCGGTGCGAGCCTGAACTTCACTTGCGGTTGACTCCCGCGCAGCAAGATTTGGCTCGCAGACGATGACTTCGGCGCCGTAGCCTTCGACGGCTGCCTTCTTCACGAACGGAGCCGTTGCCGGCATCACGATGTAAGCCGGGACGCCTCGCATCTTTGCTGCCAGAGCCAGAGCCTGCGCGTGGTTGCCCGAACTGTGAGTCACAACTCCTTTGGCAGCATCCTCTTCGGACAACTGACCGACGGCGTTAAAAGCGCCTCGAAACTTAAACGCGCCAACCTTCTGAAAGTTTTCGCACTTAAAGAAGAGCCGACGTCCAGCGATCCCGTCAAGCGCCGAACAGGTCATCACAGGCGTCCGATGCGCGACGCCGGTAATTCTGGCCGCCGCCTGCTGCACTGATTCGAAGGTTACTTTTGAAGCGTCCATTCGTGAACCTCGTCCCTGCCGCAGTGAAACAATCGTCATCGCGAGCCAACTGAAGTTGACAGCTTCGCCAGCGAATGCAGGATCCGTGCCTTCGTCGATTTTTGCAATGATCCAAAACCTGCGTCTGAAAACGAAAACGCCGAAGCGATGCTCCGTGGAGAACCGCCTCGGCATGAACACTCAGTGCATTGATTGTCGAAACGTCTGGACTGTCGGCTACTTCACCAGCTTCGGGCCGTGATTTCCGATGCCGATTGTCCGGAAGACTTCGAGCAGGTTTTCAGCGTCGGAACCTCCATTCGCCACGTGGTGGTAATAGGTCGTACCGCCTTCGTCCGGTGACGCCGCGTTAACCATCAACGAAGAATGCGCGCTCGATCCAAGCGTCACCACATGCAGCTTGATGCCTCGCGCCTTAATGGTGTTCGACCATTTCGTCACTGAAGTGTCGCTATTGTACTTCGGGTTCCTGGCGTACGGTGGCGGAGGCAGGGTTCCGGTCGGTCCATCATTCGGAACAGGATAAGGCTCCGGCAGGTTCGTCTGGCCGTCGGTCATCAGCACGATGATCTGCTCTGGTTCCGGATCATCCGGACCAAGTGGCGGGCGTGGATTCGGATCGGCCAGCATCACATCCAGACCGGCTCGCAGGCCACCGGCGACGTTGGTTCCGCTCGTGTAAAAGCCATCGTCCAGATCATTAATCCGAGCGAGCGTGTCCGTCTTGTCGAAGTCCAGGTCGGTTTCGGGATGCCCAGTTTTGTCCCAACGGTTGCGTGCCGGGTCTTTCCATGAGAACACGGCCAGCCCAACCCGGTCTTCCGGGAGCAACTCATCAACCATCGCTGTCGCCGCATCCTTTGTGTTATCCATCCGTGTCAGCCCATTCGACAT
>JADHNX010000283.1 GCA_016779365.1 Planctomycetaceae bacterium | reverse complement strand
AAAGGCGTCGGAGTCGCCATGGGCGGTTACACCGGTCCCGCGATCGGCTTCCGTCTCGACGGCAAAGGAGACGTGACGACAACTCACCGACTCTGGCACGACGATTCGAAACAGCCACAACGCATCAGCTCAGGAGTCATTGTCGGCGATCATATTTTCATGGCGAACGCTGGCCCCGGCACTCTGCAATGTCTCGAACTGACCACTGGCAAAGAAGTGTGGAAAGATCGCGGCCCCGGCGCGAACCATTGGGGGCAAATGTGCTTCGCCGATGGACGACTCTACGTGACTAATCAGAAGAGCCAGACGGTCGTCTTCGCACCGAACGCGGAAAAGTACGAACAACTTGCCGTGAACTCACTCGACGGATCGAGCAATTCGACCCCCGCGTTTTCCGACGGCGAAATCTTCCTGCGAACTTCCACGTCGCTGTACTGCGTCTCGGCAAAAAAGTGACTTCGCCATGAAGCAGGGTGCGCAGTGCCCACCCTGCTACAACTTCTCAGTCGATTCGGACGATTCGAAAGACGGTCATCGCCAGCGGCGGCAAGGTGATCGATAGAGAATGTTCGAAGCCGTGCGCGGCGACCGGTTCGCTGTACATGCCGCCTTTGTTGCCGACGTTGCTGCCGCCGTAGATGTCGGCGTCGGTGTTGAAGGCTTCGCGGTAGTAGCCAGCCTTCGGGACACCGATGCGAAACTCCTCGCGAACAACCGGAGTAAAATTCAGCACGATGACAAAGAAGTCATCATGGTCGCTCGATCGGCGGATGAACGAGTAGGTGCTTTTTTCGGCGTCGTCGCAGTCGATCCACTGGAATCCTTCCTGCGAAGTATCGAACTGATGCATCGCCGGATTCGAGCAGTAAAGCCGGTTCAAATCTTTGACGAGCCGGCTGATGCCTGCATGATTTGGAAACTTCAACAGTGACCAGTCGAGTTCCGCGTCGTGGTTCCACTCGTTCCATTGAGCAATCTCGCCGCCCATGAACTGCAACTTCTTGCCGGGCATCGTGAACTGATAACTGAAGAGCAGTCTCAGGTTGGCAAACTGCTGCCACTCGTCGCCGGGCATTCGAGACAGCAATGACTTCTTGCCGTGTACCACTTCGTCGTGCGAAAGCGGCAGCACGAAGTTCTCGCTGAAGGCGTACATCATGCGGAAGGAAAGGTCGTTCTGATGATGCGTTCGGTGGATGGGGTCTCGCGCTGTGTACTTCAGCGTGTCGTGCATCCAGCCCATGTCCCACTTCATGGTGAAGCCGAGTCCGCCGTCGTAAAGCGGTCGAGAAACTTTAGGCCATGAAGTCGATTCTTCAGCGATAGTGACCACGCCGGGGAATTCGCGGTGTATGACTTCGTTGAACTCTTTGATAAAGCTGATGGCGTCGTGGTTCTCGCGACCGCCGTGTTCGTTCGGCACCCACTGGCCGGAGTCGCGCGAGTAGTCCAGATAAAGCATCGAAGCCACCGCGTCGACTCTTAAACCGTCGACGTGATAAAGGTCGCACCAGAAGCGGGCACTGGAAAGGAGGAATTCGCGAACTTCCGTTCGCCCATAGTTGAAGATGTAAGTGTTCCAGTCGGGGTGGTAACCCTTGCGGTGATCTTCGTGTTCGTACAGACCCGTTCCGTCGAAGCGGCCCAGCCCGTGAGCGTCCGTTGGAAAGTGCGCCGGCACCCAGTCGACCAGCACTCCGATGCCGGCCTGGTGACAATGATCGACGAAGAGCATGAATTCGTGCGGCGTTCCGAAACGGCTGGTCGGAGCGAAGTAACCAGTCACCTGATAACCCCATGAGCCATCGAAAGGGTGTTCGGTCACCGGCATCAGTTGCAGATGCGAGTAGCCCAGCTCGTGGCAGTAGTCGATGAGCTGGTCGGCGAGTTCTTCCCAGGTGAAATAGTCGCGACCATCTTCTGGACGTCGCCACGATCCCGGATGAACTTCGTAAATCGACACCGGTCGTTCGAGCCAGTTGGCTGACTGCCGAAACTTCATCCACTCGTCGTCCGCCCACGAGTAGCCGTCCAGGTCGCAAACGATCGACGCCGTCGCCGGTCGATATTCGGCTTCGAAGGCGTAAGGGTCCGCTTTGTCGGTGACGTTGCCGTGGACGTCGACGACCGAGTACTTGTACTTCTCGCCGGGCTGAATGCCGGAAATGAACGACGACCAGACACCATCGTCGCCTCGCGACAGGCGGTTGCGATCGCGCTGCCAGTTGTTCGATTCGCAGACGACAGAAACTTCACGAGCATTCGGAGCCCAAACGGCAAAGCGAGTTCCATTCACTCCGCCTTGCTTTGTCAGGTGAGCCCCCAGCTCGTTGTATTTCGTACTGCTCATGAATCTGCCCTCGATCTAAACTCTGCGACTCGGTCACCGCGAGACTCAATGAAATCTCACAGCGTGCGGTCAGCATATCGGAGCAGGTGTCTGCCTCAACCGCTGCCTGTCTGGATCGTCAACTTGCGTCCGCCGCAGTCGTCAGAAGGCACGGCTCCGCAATTCACGGTGCGTCTGCGGGTTGGTCGGAATTCAACGACGACAGGACATCAATCTTTGCCGAAGAGGCGAATGATTGAAGATCGAGTCACGTGACAGGTGGTTCTGAAAAGTACAATTCGACACAACCGTGGCTTCTCTTGGAGGTCTGACAGTTCGAACGAGCGAACAACGCATTCTGCAATGGCTGAATGCAGTTTGAGGAATTTTCTGTCTATGCTGACGCGAGCGATTCTTCTGGTCATCGGGCCAGGTTTTCTGATTGCAGGATGCTGGTTCCTGACTGTCGGACGGTCTTCGAAGAACGTACAGGCTGCGCCAACCTCGACGTCAGCGCCTCGCGAGTTCGATGTTCAGGAACTGCACGCTGGAGTCGAAGCAGGACTTGTTCCGGTCGACTCGGCAGCGACCGCTGTTGATCGCCGAAGTCTGACCGTCGCGTGCGACGAACAGGCTCGTCAAATTGGCGAGCAACTCGACGAACGAGACCGCATCATCGTCCGACCGCCGTTCGTAATCGGTGGCGATCTTTCGGAAGCAGAACTCGACCGTTACTACGTTCAGACAATTCTGCCGACAAAGCGGGCGCTCGAACTGGCTTACTTTGATCGTGCTCCGGACATGCCGCTGACGCTGCTACTCTATTCAAATGAGCGAGCCTACCGTGACGCTGCCTGGAAACTTGATCGCCGAAACACGACGAACTACTACGGCTACTACGTCCGCTCCGAAAAACGAATCGTTGTCAACATTGGGACGGGCGAAGGCACACTCGCTCACGAACTGACGCACGCGCTTGGGCACTTTGACTTTCCGAACATGCCGGAATGGTTCGACGAAGGCCTGGCATCGCTTTACGAAGAAGCCGACTTTTCAGAGGACGGCCTGCGGCTTAACGGGCTTTCCAACTGGCGACTGAACCACCTGCTCAGCGCGATGCAGAAACGTCGACTGGGGACGCTCGAATCACTCATCTCCGCTCGGGAGATCCGCGAAGAAAAACAGGCCGTCGAGTACGCACACGCCAGATACTTCTGCCTCTATCTCCAGGAGCGAGGTCTGCTGCCCTTCTTCTATCGCAAGTTCCGCGACCGAGCCACGACCGATCCCAGCGGCTTACGAACGCTGTGCGAAATCCTTGGCGAAGAAAACCTCGACCCCGTCGACCGCAACTTCCGTCAGTGGGTCATCGCGTTGTACGAGCAGGTCCGCAGCAAATAGGTTGCCCGTCGTGGGTGAGGGTCACCTCCCGAGTAGATGTCGCAGCGCGGGTTCCAGTTCTGGAAATGCGAATTCGTAGCCGGATTGCTGTAGGCGGTTCGGGATGGTTTTTGTGCTGCCGAGCAGGAGTTCTTTGCCCATTTCTCCGAAAGCCAGTTTCACAACAAAGGCTGGCATCGGGATGATGGTGGGTCGTTTCAGAACTCGGCCGAGCGTTTTTGTAAATTCGCGATTGTCGACGGTTCCCGGCGCGGTGGCGTTGACCGGGCCAGACAAAGATTCGGTTTGAATCGCGTGAAGGATGATTCGCGGCAGATCGTCCAGGCAGACCCAGCTCATCCATTGCCTGCCGTTGCCGACGACTCCGCCGCCGCCCATTTTGAAAGGCAGCAGCATTTTCTGAAGTGCTCCGCCCTGGGGACTCAGCACGACTCCGATTCGCAGATTGACGACGCGAATTCCAGCGTCGCGTGCGGCAGCGGTTGCCTCTTCCCATTCGTTGCAGGTTTCGCTGAGAAACGTCGGGCCGGGTTCGCTGTCTTCGGTCATGATCTCGTCGCCGCGGTCGCCGTAGAAACCGATCGCCGATGCGCAGACAAAAACTTTCGGAGGATTCGCGAGACCTGCCAGCGTCTTTGCCAGCAGCGTCGTGCTGTTCACTCGGCTGTCCCGGATGAGACGTTTCATTCCGTCGGTCCAGCGACCGTGAGCGATGTTATGCCCGCCGAGGTGAACCACCGCGTCCACGCCTTCCAGAGCCGCTGCGTCGATCGTGCCTTTCGCCGGATCCCAGACAATGTTGCTGGTGCCGTCGTTGAGCGACGGTCCGCTTCGGTAAAGCCGCGCGACGTCGTGACCGCCGGTCGTCAGGAACGAGACCAGTGAGGAACCCACCATTCCCGTCGAGCCTCCAATGGCAATCTTCATAGCAGGTTCCTCTGAGTAAGCTGAGTGAAACTTCAGGTCGCCGGTCGTCAGTGCGTGCCTGTATTGAAAGGTCCGTTCGAGCTGGTTCCGGATTAACCGTCCGCCGAGCATTTCTCCGAGAAAACCCAGTGGCGGTCGGTATTCGATTCGGTCTGTCAGGATGCACCGATCCGGCGCCGCCGGTTCCATCCGGTGAGTGTGGTTCCAGTCTGCGAACGGTCCGGAAATCTGCCGATCCTGAAACTGTCGACCTTCGATGATGTCGTGATGCTCGGCGATCCACTTCTTCGAAAACGGTCCGACTTTCATTTTGATCGTCGCTCGCGAACCTTCAGCAACGCCATCTGATGAAAGCAGCTCGATCGACTCCCAGGGAGGAGCAAGACGCAAAAACGCTCCGGGTCGACAGTGCCACGCAAACGCCTCATCAGGCGAAACAGGTAGTTCGGTTGACTTTTCGAAGATCGTCATCAGGGCGGCACCATCCTCGAAAATGTTTCACGCGAAGTAGCCTGGATGCGAAGGCTTTCAGCGCTGATCCTGGCGTCCTGGCATGAATTTAAAATGCTGATGGACCGCTCGGTTTTCGTAGGGTGCGTCTCGAAGCACCGTTGTCGTGCATTACGAGGTGGTGCGTCGCGACGCACCCTACGAGAAACTCTAAGCGTCAGCCTAAAGAAATTCGCCAAGCTCGGCGGTTTCCAGTGCTGCCAGCAGTTCCTTGATTTGAGCTTCGTCGTCAAGTTTCGCAACCAGCGTGGAATGCTCGGTATGAACGACCACGCAATCGTCTAACCCGATTGTTGTCACGAGGTGGTCGCCTGACGAGAAAATCGTGGAATTTTTCGTGTCGACTCCGACGTGCCGGCCCAGCACGGTGTTGCCATGTTCGTCCTGATTGTGCACGCGAGCCAGGGCTGACCAGCTTCCGACGTCGTCCCAGGTGAACGGCGCCTCAAGTACGCAGACGCTTTGCGAATGTTCAAGCACGGCGTAGTCGATCGAAATCGACGGCATGTTGGCGAACTCGCGTTCCATCGCCGCCGACCATTCCTCCGTGCCGGCGTGTTCTTTAAAGCGGTCCAGAACCTCGGTCACTCCCGGACTGTGTTGTTGGAGCGCGGCCAGAATTGTGTCTGCTCGCCAGACAAAGATGCCGCTGTTCCAGAGAAAGTTGCCGGCGGCCAGAAATTCCTGAGCGGTCTTAAGGTTTGGCTTTTCGCGAAAACGAGCCACGTTGAAAACACGATCGCAATCAGCCAGCTCGTCGCCCCGTTCGATGTAGCCGTAACCTGTCGCGGGACGAGTCGGCACGATCCCGAACAGGCACAGTCGGGACGGATCTTTCTGCACGGTATCCATCGCTCGCTGAACGGCGGCGACGAACGCTTCGTTCGGAGTGATGACATGATCGGCCGGAGTCACCAGCATGACCGCGTCCGGATCGTCAGCCAGCAGCCGCGCCGCCGCGATCGCAATGCAAGGAGCCGTGTTCCGTCCGCACGGTTCAATCAGGATATGGTCGGCAGCCAGCTCCGGAAGCTGCCGACCGGTTTCGACGGCATGCACCGAGTTCGTCACGATCCATGTCGAATCGGCGGAGGACAAGTCCGAGCAGCGTCGCACCGCCTGTTGAATCAGCGACTGCTCGCCAAAGAGCGTGAGAAACTGTTTCGGCAATGCCTTGCGGCTGACTGGCCAGAACCGTGTCCCGCTTCCACCCGCCATGACCACTGTATGCAGCATCTCTGAATTCCTTCGAAATTGAATAATTCCAGACTGGAGCGGGAGTGTAGGGCAGTCCCCGCAGTGCGAGAACATCTTCTCTTGCCTGGACATTCTTAAAAAACTGGAACGCAGAGGGCGGAGAGGTTTTGCAGAGGCGCGGAGAACTCTCCTTTTACTCCACGTTTTTTCCTGGCGTACTTTGCGTTCAGAAAGTCACTGTGGTGACTCACTCTTCTGATAGTTGTCCCGCAATGTTTATGCTTCGCTCTGGATTGACGTTGCACGTTGCCGACTTTTCCGAATTCGAAAATGCACCACCTTAAAGCCTGTCACTGCTGCGGGATGATTCATGCGATCCCGGATTTGAACTCCGGCGTCGTCGCAGCTTGCACGCGTTGTGAATCGGTGATCTTCAAGCCAGGTTCGAGCGACAAAGCCGCCGCGCGAACTGCTGCTGCCTCACTCGGAGCGTTCTTTCTGTTCTGGCCGGCGATTCTGCTGCCGATTCTGCAGGTCGAGAAGCTCGGTCACCGCTCGGCATCGAGCGTTTTGACGGGCATCGTCGAGTTATTCTCACGCGGAAGCT
>JADHNX010000282.1 GCA_016779365.1 Planctomycetaceae bacterium | reverse complement strand
CGACAGGCCGATAAAGAAAGCAGGCCCACGGAGTCCACTGAATCAGACTCTGCCGAACCCGCAAACGGCTCATCCAAAACCGGCCAAACCCGCAAACCGGGTCGCAACACAAAAGCCACGAAGAACACCAGTAAATAACACACAAACCTCAAGAACACTGGCCGATTCTAACCCGCGAAAACGTGGCCGGTTTTAACCCGCAAACTGACAATCGGGAGACAGGCAAAGAAAACCGGCGTCTACAATCCTGCGTGTGCCGGATGCCATACCAAACTGGACCCACTCGGATTCGCCCTGGAGAACTGCGACATTACTGGTCGCTGGCGAGAGACGTACGAGAATGGCCGGCATGTAGATATCGCCGGCACACTACTGTGGAAGCATCAATTCGTGAGTGTCGTCGAATTCAAGGCGTCGCTCATGAACGAGAAGAAACGATTCGTCGCGGCTTTCGCAGGTCACCTGTTGTGATTCGCGTTAGCCCGCGAACTCCAGCTGACCGACACGCTCCTGATCGACGACATCTTCGAGCAGACCGAAGGCGAGGACCATCGGCTCCGGTCACTGATCCGCGAAATCGCCCTCAGTCCCGGTTTTCAGTAGCGACTGAACGCCAACAGGCTGGCTGACCCCTTGGTGATGTTGCCTTGTGAACGAATTAGCCGTGAACCCGCTACTGTTCTGCCTGCAAGAGCGCGTGCAATCGTATGAGTTCTTCGTCCGTTTCCAGCAGGTAGTCTTGCTGTGCCGTGTAGGCAGTGGCGCGTTCTTTGGTCAGACGCTGGAACTCCGGGTCGGTCCGGAGGGCCTCATACGCGTTCTTCTTTCTGGCGGTGATCTCCTCATCGGTAATGAACAGATGCGGATAGTCCGCTTCCAGTTTCGCCTGGGCCTGACTCAACTGATTCTCCAGAGCCAGAAGTTCGGGGGCGTTGGCAAACTGGAGTCGAAGTCGATCGAGAGCGGCCTTCTTGCGGCTGGATGGGAGTCTTGACAAGTCCGGTTGCTGTGTGATCAGCCAGTCGTCAATCGCCCGGTTGGCCCGGTATGTCGCAAAGAGTGCTTCCTTGTACACCGGTTCATTCTCTAGCAGTCGTTTGCGTTCCTTCTGAATCGCTTTCTGGAAGTCCTTGTGCGAGCGAAAGGCTTCAGGGAACCGCTGCTTGAGCAATTCATCCAGTTCGTCGACACGTTTGATAAGACCGCGATACTTCTCGTCGCGCTGGTAGTACCACTCGTGGGCATTGGACTTGCGGATGTCGAATTCCTCATGAAGCGATCGCGTGACCGGGAACTTGCCGATGCCGGCCTCGATGATTGCACGATTGCTGTCGGCGTTCTTCTTGGCGACGGCGGTCAGAATTTGCACGTTGTCGAATTCGGCCGCGTGCTCGTCGACCTGAATCGCGAAGTACTCTCTCTTGCGATCAATGATCGGATGCCGGGCATGGACAATGTGCTCGTGATCGAGATGGGCGATCGCCTCGTCCCCCAGGAACTCGACTGTCATCGTATACCAGCGGTCCGGATCGAAGTCATAAGCACATTCACCGTGCTGGTAGGAGAAGTATGGCACCGACTCATCCTTGGCCGTCTGCAAAAAGAAGTGATCGGGTCGCAGATGAAGGACGGTGTTGTAATGGCCGCCGCTGCCGGTCATCAGGCGAACGTCCCGGGCATCACCCAGCCGGAAGTCGAAACGGATCACGCAATCACGGTACTCTGCGTCCCGGAGGAAGATGCGTGTGTTCCCAGTCCCCTGCGGCAGACGTTTGAGGATGCCCTCTTCGGCTTTCCAGTCGGCGTTGTACCACAGTCGCTCGCTCAAGTGGTCGGGATTGAAGTGCTCCGCGAAGTAGAGTTCGCGAGGCTCGGTCAGCAATGGCGGCGATGGGATTCTCGCACCGACGGATTCGCGCCAGTCGGCCAGTTGTTGACGCAATTCCTGGACCTTTTCCGAGTGCTGTTGTGCGAGGTTGCCCGTTTCACTCGGATCGTTTGTCAACGAATAGAGCTCGACGTCATCCGAATCAAATCGCTCGATCAGCTTCCAGTCACCGGAGCGAATTGCCCCTGCGGAGACGCCGCCGAGGAAGTGTGGATGGTCGAGCGGGTAGTGCCAGGCGAGGAAATCATGATTCGTTGGCTGGGATGGATCTTTCCAGGTGGCGAGGGTGGAGACACCGTCCAAGATTTGAGTCGAGTCGGGCTCGATCCCGGCTGCGGCCAAAAGCGTCGGATAGAAGTCGACATTCTGCGTCGGTTGTTCGCACACCGTTCCACCGGGAATGACTCGCGGCCAGCGGGCAATCAATGGAACGCGAATCCCCCCTTCGTACAGTTCACTCTTCCCGCCACGCAGCAAGGCGTTGGAGGTGACATTCAGCTCGCCACCGTTGTCGCTGGTGAAGATGATGATCGTGTTCTCCGCGAGTCCCAACTCATCCAGCTTAGCCACGATTTGCCCGATGCCGTCATCGATCGATTCCAACATGGCGGCCAGGTGCGGATTGTGATCGGCTGCCCAGTGATGACCGGGATCACCATGACCGAGCCCGGCATCTTCACACAGGTAGCAGCGGTCGCGGCTTGATTTCCCGGGCGGATGCTTGCGGATGTACTTCTCCACCAGGTTCGGTCGTCCATTGAGAATCGTATGCGGCGCGTAGTGACTGAGGTACAGAAAGAAGGGCCGTTCCTGCTTCGCGCTTCGTTCGATGAAGTCGACCGCTTCGAGATTCAGCCGGTCGGTGAGATATTCGTTCTCCCCGAGCCGGTTATCTGCAATATCGACCCAGCGCATCGGCTGATCTCGGAAGACATAAGGCCAGAAATTCGCCCCGTTGCCGACCCCTTTCACCTCACTGCCGATGTTCCAGTCGAATCCGTGATCCCGCGGTCTCAACTCATGTTCCGCCCCGTGATGGGTATATCCCGTGAGGTGCCACTTGCCGATCATCCCAGTGGCGTAACCGTGACTTTTGAGAATCTTCGGCAAAGCGACGTGTCCTGTCGACAGGGCGTTTGCCGAGTTCGGTCGCAGGTAATCGATGATGCCGATCCGAGCCGGGTGCTGCCCGGTCAACAACGCCGCGCGATACGGTGAACAAACCGGCGCAGCGGCATACGCCTGAGTGAACCGCATCCCCTCTTCGGCCAGACGATCGAGATGCGGCGTCTCGTTGAACTGGTTTCCGTAACAGCCCAACTCACTCCACCCCAAATCGTCGGCCAACACAAACACGACGTTCGGCGCTCGATCAGTCTCCGCACCCGCATCCGCTAAGCAACATGCGAGAACAACAACGCTGACACATAGACGCAGAGTTGGAGCAAGAAATCTGCGGTTGAACAACATCAATTGGAGGACTCGTTTGGAATTACGGGGTTGGGGTTCAGCTGAAGACTTACACGCGCTGGGCTGCGTGGTCATGAGTGTCCGGGGAAGTCACGGTAACTCCAGGTATTTGCGGGCGATGGTCTCACCCAGCCACACGATTCCACGCGTGTCGATGACCAACTGCTGTTCCTGTTCAGGAAGATCGAAAACTTTGATGTGAATGAGGTGCTCATCCGTAGCAACCGCCTGTTCCAACTCGGCCGTCACATCGATGCCGTTCACTGATTTGTCGTCCGTGGGAGGCTGCTGACTGATGTACCACTTGAGGAATGTGAGGCCTAGATCTTTGCGGCTTTGTGTCACAAAAGACGTCAGCCGCTCCGGAGCCTCTTTGCGGAATGGTCCCCAGGACATGTCGTTCTCGCCGAGGTGATAAAAGATCCCCGCCAGTTCCACGTGGTGGCCCTTGGCCTTCAGATCTCGGATCGATTCCTGAACGAATGCAATGAACGCCTGATAGAGGTTGCGTGACTTGGCTTCGCTCCCGTCGGGAGTCCAGTCGATGATCTGAGACCCGCTGTGAGTGAACTTGGCGATCGCGATGTTGGAGACGCCGCGATTCTGCAGCGCCGCCCCGAAGCTCAACTCCGGTCCAAACGTGTCGTAGAACCCGGCAGGGGCCAGCGGCTCCCAGCCGTCCGACACCTTGAATCCTCCACCAATACTGTACTTGTACGCAATGTGCTGATTGTCCTGCAGCAACTCGGAATGGTCCTCCAGCTTGGCCAGCTCCTGCACAAACGCCCGTTCCCCCTCCATGTTGCGGTGGCCAGCAAGTACGAACAACTTGACGGTCGACCCTTCTGCGTACGGCCAGGCATTCAACGGGCGAGACTCTGCTTTCAACGTGCCGATATTCCTCAGGTAGGCATCGGCGTAGTTGACTCCGTGTTCCAGTTGCCCGAGCGTTCCATAGTGATAGTGCAGACCGACTCCGCCACCGATCTCGACGCCGACATGTGACGTCGGCACATACTGGGCAAGGGTGTCGTTGTCGGCGACTTCCTTCTGGCCGAGACTGATCGCGTACATCCGGGGACGCAGGTCCATCCCCCAGATTGTTTTGGTACACAGTTCTCCAATGTAGAACCGCAAGTCGGTGGCATTCAGATCTCGTCGCCAGCTGGCCAGAAAGTTCTTGAGGTTGCGACCGTAGTTCTCCATGTAATCGGGATTGAACATGTCGTTCTCTCCCTGATGCCACATGAATCCTTCCAGACGGTACTCAATCCCCTGCTGTTCCAGATCGGCCAGTGCCTCCCGAACCCACTGCAGCGCGAGTGGGTACATCTTGAAACCGCTCGGTTCGTCCGGATTCCAGTCTCCCCCCAGGTGCGTTCCTCCAGCGGCCACTTTGATGATGGCGATAGGAGCACTGATGGTCTGAGTCACCCTGCGGGCAAAACTCAGCTCCGGACCCACAACATTGTTGACCGGTTGCAGGTCCACCCAGCCCTCGGACGTCGATTTGCTTTCGCGACCAAGGCAATACGAGAACCGGACACCGGGTTGCGGATCTTCCAGGCCCACAAACGGAGGGAACCGCTTAATGTCATGCACCTTCGAGTCGGCCCCAACCATGTTGGACTGACCGGCGAAGATGAAGACCCGCAGCGTCCTGTTGTCGTCTGCATAGAGCGTCGACGCGAAAACGAGCAGGACCGCTAACGTCAAGTTCTGCTTCCAGGCGTCGCGCATGATTTCGAGGAGCGTTGTGGCCCAACGGTTCATGTTTGGTTTCCAGTCAGGTTATCCCCCGGCATTCAGTCGCCAGATCATGAAGTTGAGCACACTGGCAAACGTGACCCAGCCTAAGTACGGCACCAGCAACCAGCCGGCAGCTGTTGAGAGTCGAAAGAACGCAACCGTCGTGGCCAGAATCGCCATCCAGAGGATGACAATCTCAACAGCAGCCCAGCCGATCTGGTGCATCCCGAAGAAGATCCAGGACCATGCGACGTTAAGAATCAGCTGGGCGGCGAACAGCGACAGTGGAGTCGAAGCCTCCTTGAACCCGGCGGGCATCCACACCAGCCAGGCGGATATCCCCATCAGGACAAAGAGAGTCGTCCAGACTGGCCCGAATACCCAACTCGGTGGATTCCATTCCGGTTTGACGACCGTTCGATACCAGCCGTCAATCTCCGGCGTTGTCGCCACGGCTCCAAGCCCACCCACTCCCAGGCAGACCAGAACAAACAGGGCCAATCCAATCCAACGCGTCCATGCCTTCATGACTGACCTCGATAACCGAATAGCCAGCGGGCGGTGCTGTCACCGATGTTTCGCGCCGAGTGGACGGCTCCGGCAGGTATGAATAGTTCTTCGCCCGGCTCTGGATGCTGGACCACTCCCTCCACCTCGAATTCCATTTCCCCTTCGAGGACGACTACCACCTCATCGGTGGCGTGCGCAAAGTCCTCCCAGCGCTGTCCGGGAGTATCGGTCCACAGTTCGCAACTGAACCCTCTTGATTTCCAGTTGTCAGTGATCTGTCGTCGATCCAATGTCATTCATCAACTCGTATAGTACAATTCTCTCCTCGTGCGGGTTTCCCGTATCCTAACAGCACAACGTACGCAAGTCCTGGTTCACGCCGTCGATTGCACGCTGTTCGTCGTCAAATCCCACCAGAACATTGCATCAGATCCACATGTTGTGCATGCTTGGCGTCGGCTGGACTTCGGCGTCTCCCCAGACTGCGTGTCATTGGCTGACGACCTATGGGAGTGGATCAATGACCGGGCGGCAAGGTTCTGTGGTCCAGCTGACGTGTTCCGGCAACAGCCGCTGTTCGTGATTCCGTCGAGTATCAACAGGACTTTCGACCTCGATATCGCCGCTGCCGGCATCCCGAAACGAGACGAACGGGGTCGGGTGGTCGACCTCCACGCACTGCGAACCACTTTCGGCACGATGCTGAGCAAAGGCGGTGTCGCGCCTCGCACAGCTCAAGCGGCAATGAGACACAGCGACATCAGACTGACGATGGGCGTCTACACCGATCCGAAGTTACTCGACATCCACGGCGCGATGGACGCTTTACCCGAATTGCCGCTGACGGGAACGACGGAAGACGAACGCCAGGTCATTCGACTCACTGGTACAAGCGACGGCGGCGCGCTTGTACCACTGCTTGTACCAACTTGCGCCCAACAGGGGGTATCAGGGTCCATTTCTGGCAATCTGGGCAATTTGACCGCCGAACTCGAAACGGGCGAGTCGATGCCCGAAACATCGCTCAAACCTACGAAAAAAGGCTCTCTGGCGGGTGTTACCAGAGAGCCTTCTCGAATTGCCCCTCTAGGATTCGAACCTAGACTAATTGAGTCAGAGTCAATCGTGCTGCCGTTACACTAAAGGGCAATGTCGTCGGTTTTTGAGGCCAGCCGTTGGAATCGCACGATCAGAACTCCTCGGGCGGCGGGAGTAT
Organism: Planctomycetaceae bacterium; assembly: GCA_016779365.1. Lineage (GTDB taxonomy): Bacteria > Planctomycetota > Planctomycetia > Planctomycetales > Planctomycetaceae > JABMPE01. Next base: position 142 of record JADHNX010000282.1, on the reverse strand, counting down.
AGCTGCCTGCTTCGAGCGAGCCAAGAGTCGCAGATGACTCGCTCGAAAAAGTGTCGAAGATGTTCTGGCAGAACAAGTTACGAGCTATTCACGCCGTTCGGTCGGGCCTCTCGGTGCTCAAGTTACGAGTTACCGGCTTCCC
>JADHNX010000281.1 GCA_016779365.1 Planctomycetaceae bacterium | reverse complement strand
TTCGGCCACATCAGCCCCTGCAAGCCGACCGGAGCAATCCCAAACGGCGCGGCGTAAGTATGACCGAACAACTCAGTTCGCATCTTTGACCCACGATGCTCGGTCAGATACTGCGGCGTGAGCGCGACTTCTCGAAGGTCGTTGGTGTTACGTTGCAGATTCACATCTTCGTTGCAGCCACCGTCAAGGTATTCAAAAGCGAAGCGCGGAATTCTTCGCCGAGCTAGACGCCTCAGGTCTTCGATACTCGGATAGCGGGAATCGTAAGAGAGTCGCATAGCCGATCCTGTGACTGCCAATCTCAATGAGATTGATCTTGGGGCAAGTTTCGCGTCTTTCGCTCGGTCCATTCATTAAAGTCGGTCATGAATTTGAGCTTGCCACGACCGTCTTCTTAACCTTTTCGACCGGAATCTGGACTTCAAAGAACGCGCGGTCTTCGGAGATGAAGGGGCTGTTGTAGCCCATGAGCCGCAGAGGACCGGCAACACGGTGTTCAGCTTTATGATCGTCCAGCCACTTCAGCAACTGACGTTGTGCGGCTTCGAGAGAATCGGGCGTCATTCGGCCGCGAACGCCAATGGAGACGACATCCTGCTTGGGAATGTCAACAATCTCGACTCCGCTGTCGGCCCGGTCTTGCCCCGGATTTCCGATTTTCCGGGAACCGTACAGGAACGCCATCGAGGCCACTTCGGCGTCCTCGTCGCTGCCGGTGTAATCCATCTGGACCGGCGCCGTCATGGCGATGTCGTTTCGCTTGATGTGGCTGAAGAGCTTCCAGAAAGCTCCGTTCCCACCGCGGCTCGGTGTTTTTGGCATGGCTGCCCGTGCCATGCGGTAGTCGGGCAATGTTTTAACTTCGATGTGGTGGACCGGAGTGAACCTGGGGAACCCCACCGGGACTTCGGCTTCCATCCATGGGCGGAATGTGAGTGATTCGATGACTCGACCGAGCCCCTGTTGAAGTTGCGCGATGTCGGCCGGGGCTTCGGACTCGACGGATGAGAGCATTTCTGTCGCGAAGTGTTTTTTACCGAGATCGTTAACTGCATTCGCGATTTCAGACTTCACAGTTTCCATGTCCGAACCCTTCTGAGCTTCCCGAAGATGCTTGACGGCAGATTCGACAGCCGCATTGTCCAGACTTGGATGCTTTGCCAACTCTCCGGCCCCCAGTGAACTCGCTCGCCACAATAAGACTGCACCGGCTGAAATAGCGATGAGAATTGCTGACATCTTCAACATGGCTGCTGCTCCTGACTAAACGAAAGCGATCTCAATCGAGGATCGCCGAATGGTTTCTCATCAGTAGTCGTAGACGCGTGCGGATTCGCGACCACTCTCACTGGTGCGCAGTCGATCGATCCGTGAACAGATCAGCGCGTCAGCCCGACTCGCAGCACGACGCTCGGCCCGAAGTCGAAGATTTCCTCATTGCGCTCGAACTGCAGCTCACGCCCAAAGCCGGCACCGATTTCGACGAAGCCGCGGCCGAACTGGTCGCTCGTCTGTTCGACACCGACGGATGCCTGGAACTCTCGGAGCGACAGCTCGTCTGCCGTTCCGTCGGATCGGCGAACGTCGAACGTTCCGCCAGCGATGGACCCTGCGGTGAACAGCCACGTCTCTGAGGTGGCCGAAGAGGCCAGACGCCTCGCTACTTTAGGACGAGGCAGGATCAGCGAAACATTCCAGTCCTCATTGGGAGTCCATTCGAGTCCGGCGGCGGGAACGACACCAATGTCTCGACGGCCGAGCCATGCGGCACCGGCTGTCAGCCTCAGCTCGTCCGGAATCCAGTCCCACGCCACGGCACCCATTGCGAACACCCGGAGACGACGACCGAATTCCACGTCGTCGCCGCCGACTGACGGGTTGGCCGCAACCGTCAGTGTCATATCATCGCTCAGACGCTGCAGCCACATCATGTTGACGCCTGCTGAGTACAGGCTCGACGGAGTATCCAGTGGCGCATCGAGAGTGTGAGCAGCGAAAAACGGCTTCACTAACAGCATTTTCTCTGGCGGATCGATCGGCAGCATCGCCGCAGCCGAGACGCGAGCGGTCCCAAACGTCAGACCGTCGCCATGCGACAGCGACGTTTCAAACGAGGTTTTCGGTCGCCTTTCACGCCGCTCGGGAAGTTCGTCGGCACTGGCTGGCACGTCCTGCGTGTGCGACAGTAAGGAGCTTCTCCCGAAGCCCGCACAGCCAGAGAGCAGGCTTAGGGCGAGAGCTGCTGTCACGAAACGCACAAAATCAAACCGCATCAGAAGTCATCCTTGACTGCTGTTGTTCACAGAGTGTCATCACTGTCCGAACTCGGCGTACTCCAGTTCCGCCCCAACAGCGATCGTGCGGCCGATGGAAAGTTGCGACTTGGACGTTGTCGGTCTCTGAACGTTAATGGCTTCGGTGAATCTGCTTCGAATCTCATTCATTCGCTGGCGATTCTTGTCAAAGTCGGAATGCCCAACTCGGGACGCTGACCGGAAATGAATCACCGAATCGTCAGCGTCGAGCAGGAATTCCACGTCATCCACGAAGCGAAACAGAGGCGTCGAGAATTCGAAATGAATGTATTCGTCTTCGGACGAAACAAGCCGAGCGCCATCCATGCCTGACACGATGTCGAACAAAGTCTGCATCGCGGTCGCCGAGTCACCGTCGTACGTGATCGGCGGCATGGAATGCGTCAAGCTACTCGTCTGCGACGAGACACAATTCGGTGAGTCAGGGCACACTGCCAGCGTGCCGTGGTGAACGCCGAGATTCGATCGCCGAGCGGCTCCAAGACTCAGAAACACCAGTCCGACCACTGGGAACAGAGCAACAGTGAGCCCAACGGTGAGAATCATACGGAGACTTCTCCGGCCACGAATCGGTCGAATGCTTGCTTCCGTGAGTGGCATGATGATGGACTCGAATTCGAATTGTCAGTTGTCGACGGGTGTCGCGGGCCAGTTGTCTTCACGCGGTCGACGAACAAGTTTTGCAGGAAACGCCACGGAGCCAGCAGAGAATCAGCGAGGGGCACGCGTCTTGTGGTCGCTTCAAATAGCATGATTGTCACGTCATCGCGACCCAGATTGCCGGGCGAAGCAGACTCCAGCCGCTCTAGTAAACGCTCGATTAGATCATTCGGAGATACACCATTTAGTGACTGAAGGATGTCGACGAGCCCGGTTGTCTGGACGTAATTCCCGGATGAATCCTGTGATTCAGACAACGCATCGGTGTAGCAAAGGAGTAGATCGCCGGGCTGCAGTTTGACGCGATGCTCGGTGTACCCCGTCCGCTCGTCGATTCCGAGAGGCATGTTCTGCATCGCGACACGTTTGCGGAGCTTTGAACCGCAAGTCGACCACTCACTTGTCGAGGCTTTGTAGAGCAACGGAATAGGGTGTCCGGCGTTGCTGAGCACGATCTCCGATGTCGGTGCGAACCAAGTTCCGATTAAAGCGGTCGCGAATCGACCAGCCATGTCAGCTACCACGAGTTCACGATTTACAGCCTGAACGAGCTGCGTCTGTCGGATGCGATTAATGTTTCGCCGCATCAGTTCGCGAAGAGCCTTCGCCCCCTCGGCAGCAGACTCACCGTGCCCGCAGACGTCCGCCAGCAGGAACCGAGTTAACCGTCCCGATGCACACGATGAGAGATAGTAGACGTCCCCGCCAGCATCGCCCGTCCCGAACGACTGACTCCAGACTCGGCAGGACAAACCAGGCCGATCCATGAACGAGTCTGTCGAGGTATTCCCACCCCAGACTTCCATACAGGACATTTGCTGGTCGGCAGTATTGTCAGACACGTTCTTGACCCTCTTTTTAAGAATGGCGAGCTGCAATTGCTGGCGGGCGTCAGGCACGTCCCAACGAACTCTCCTCTGTTTATAGTCATCGCGTCCGAACAACCCAGCAGAACGCGCCGTGTTACACGCCTACCGTATCAGGCTCGGCCGGAACGTCTTCGGAAGCTGCCAGCTCGGAGGCTCGTGCGATTCGGCTGAGCATTCCGCCGAAGATGGCTTCATGGAGCGGGTAGATCGCGTACCAGTAACAGAGCCCGAACAGGCCGAGGGGATCGAAGATGGCCGTCTGCCGAATCGTCGACCGCGACGGCCCGTCAGGGGTGACTTCGAATTCCAGCCAAGCTCGCCCAGGCAGCTTCATTTCGGCTGAGAGGCGAAGCAGGTGATCGGGTTCAATGGTCTCGACACGCCAGCAATCCAGTGTCTCTCCAGCGTGGAGCTCATCGGGATCGCGGCGGCCGCGGCGAACTCCAACTCCACCGACGAGCAGGTCCATAAAGCCACGCAGCTGCCACAACCAGTCGCCGAAGTACCAGCCGGTCGTGCCGCCAATACGTCTCACTGGTGTGAACGCGGCCGACACGGGAACATCGACGGTGACCGTTCTTGAGTCAACCAGACGATTCCCGAATGTCTCACCACCCCAGCGTTTCGGCTGACTTCCTGACGACAGGGCATCCGACCAGCGTGTCTCGGCGAACTCACGATCTTCGTTTTCGAGGGCGCGTTGGATCGATGCGGCGACGCCTCGAGGCTGGACGTTGAAGACCTCGTTGGCGGACGCGTCGTGAACGACTGTTGGATTCTTCAGACTGTCGACAAGTTTTCGTCCGACACGTGCGTAAACTGGCGTAACAAGCCCCAGCCATAAACTCGATAGTCGTGGCGTCAGAAGAGGGACCGACACCATAAGTCGTTTCAGTCCCCGCTGACGCGCGTACTCGCGCATCAGTTCACGATAGGTCACCGGCTGCGGACCACCAATCTCAAAGACGTGATGCCCAGCCTGCTCGTATTTTAATGCCGCCACGAGAAAAGCGAGCACATCTTCAATAGCGATTGGTTGGGCCGGAGTCTGCACCCACTTCGGGCAGATCATGAACGGGAGCCGTTGAACCAAGGCGCGGATCAGTTCAAACGACAGACTGCCCGACCCAATGACAATCGACGCCCGGAATTCGATGACCTGCGCTCCCGACTCAGCGAGAATCTGACCAACTTCCTGTCTGCTTCGAAGGTGCTTTGAGAGTTTCTGTTGTGAGTCTCCCAGTCCGCCGAGATAGACGATCCGCTTGACACCAGCAGCCTGCGCCGCATTTGCGAAATTGCGGGCTCCGTCTCGGTCGGCCGATTCGAAATCGATTCCTGTTCCCATGGAATGCACCATGTAATAAGCCGTTTCGACCCCACTGAGAGCTTCATCCATCGAGTCTGGCTGAAGCACATCGCCATGAACGACTTCGGTGGACTCAGCAACCCGAGATCTCAGTCCTTCCGGTCGTCTTGCCATGCATCGCAACGGCTGCCCCTGTCGCTCCAGCAACGAGATGAGCCGGCCGCCCACGTAGCCGCTTCCGCCAGTGATCAGAATCTTCGCTGTGTCATCCACTTCGGAACCCTCACCTGAATATCGACCGCTCAACGCTGAGATTGTAGACAGCAGTAGTGACCGGGACTCTTCAAAGCAGAAAGTGGTGCTTACGTTCGTTAGACTAAGATCGGCAATCGCCGACACGCAGGTCCGATCGACAACCGCAACGGACATAGTGAGGATTGTTCATCGTTTCCAGATAACCACGGCCTCGTGACGTAGAAGTTGTTGTAAGAACTCAACTTATACGGATCACGGAGGCCGTGCATGGAATCGCAGAGTGTTGAGCAACTGGTGTTCGAGGGGATGGTGGATCGACCGGTGGTGGTCAAGTTGTCGGCGGCCATGATGAGCAGTGATGCCGGGCTGATTCCCATCCGGCAGTTTGATCAGCGATGGAAGTTTACCGGGCGGCTGGCGGAATGTCTTGACGACACCAGAAGTGATCCCACTCATGCCATTGATGAGATGCTCAGTCAGCGACTGTTCGGGATAATCGCCGGGCATGAAGACTCCGATGATCATGATGACCTGCGGAACGATCCCGTCTTCAAGATCCTGGCCGGGCGGCGACCGACAGCCGACGAACTGGCGTCGCAGCCGACGTTGTCGCGGATTGAGAACTCGGTGACGCCGGCCATGCTTCAGCGGCTGGTCGACTTCAACATCACCACCGGCGTTGAACGATTGCTTAGGCATCAAGGTGATATGCCCGATGAGATCATTCTCGATATCGATCCGACTGATGACGCGACGCATGGACGTCAGCAACTGTCTCTGTTTCACGGTTTCTACAAACAGCATCAGTATTTACCGCAGATCATCAGCGAGCCGACCACGAAGCATGTCTTCCTCGCGTGGCTGCGACCGGGGACCGCTCATCCGTCGCTCGGGGCCGACGATGATCTCATGCGAGTGGTGTCGGGATTACGAAAGGCGAAGGCGGACGTCACCATTCATGTTCGCGGTGACTGCGGCGTCGGCCTGCCGAAGATGTTCGATGTCTGCAAGGATAACGAACTGAGTTACACGTTCGGCATGGCCTCGAACGCAAGGCTGAAGGTGCTGGCCGAGGACCTGATGCAGCGTGCCGTCGACGGTTACCACGCAAGCGGAATAAAGCAGCGACTGTTTACCCGTTTCAAGTATCAGACCGATCCCCGGCCGCATGCGCGAACGGTCGTCGCGAAGGCCAAGTGCCAGGCGGCGGGCACGAATCTGCGGTTTGTCGTCACGAGGCTTGACGTCTCAACAAACGACGATGCTCGACAGGCCTACGACGATTACATCCAGCGCGGCGAGAGCGAACAATGAAACGATGAACTGAAGAACGGACTGTCGAGGGACCGTCTGAGCTGTCATCGCTTTAAAGCCAACTTCTGGAGACTGCTGCTTCACGTCGCCGCTTACAGCCTGCTGAACACCTTCCGCGATTCACCGGAAACACCGACCGAACTTCGCAAAGCCCAGCCTCAGACATGGCGATGCCGAGTCATCAAAGTGGCTGCTCGCATCACCGAAAGTTCCCGCCGCATCGTGATCGAACTCTCGTCCAGCTGGCCTCACTGGCC
>JADHNX010000280.1 GCA_016779365.1 Planctomycetaceae bacterium | reverse complement strand
CTCACCAACGACCCGGAAGCCAGAGAACCCGACTACGAGCCTCAGCGAGCCTACCCCAACGAACCGCTGATGGACCTGCTCAGTTTCAAAAGTATCAACCCGTTGTACGGGATGTTCCTGCTCGACGTACTGCCGTTTGCGAGCGGCCCGGAACGAGTTCAGGCTCTCGAAAGCGTGCTCGTCTTTCCCGGAGCCGTCTCGCGAAACCTGCGCATCCCGCGTCCCGACGTCATGCCGCTCAGCCCGTTCGCGAAAGATTTCCTGAACCCCGAACTTCTGCAACGAGGTCTCGCCACGATCACAGAACTAGGCGGCACGAAACAGGACGACGATGAGAACGACGAACGAGGCGGCTACCGCGAACCGGAAGAATGGGTCCGCCCGCTGAACTTCCCCGAGAAACTGCTGCGGCTGTTCCGCTCGGAATACCCCGGCGTTTCAGACGTGCCCATGACCGACGTGTGGGCGGCGGGCGAGTTGCTCAACTTTGGCGGCGACTTCAACAAGCTGGTGACCACCCGCAAGATCGCCAAGCAGGAAGGCATCCTCTTCCGCCACATCCTGCGATTCATTCTGCTGTGCGAAGAGTTCGTCCCGCACGTCGATCCCAACTCCGTCTGGCACGGCGAACTGCATTCCATCTCGCACCAGCTGACCGAAGCCTGCCGCAAAATCGACCCTCGCAGCACCGACCAGATGATCGAATCCGCCCACGCCGTCGACCCGCTGCTTGCCGAAACAACAGCGACAACGGTGACCTGAGTTTCGGGACTCGCTCGAGCAGTAAATGACTGCGTGTTTGAAATTCCGAACTGTCAGGCATGGCTCGAAAGTCTCCGTCAAGAAACCAGCGAGTGGCAGGTAAATCCGAAAACGGACACTGCTGTCGTGGAGTCAGCATGCTCCCCGACACGCGCTGGAGGACCGTCATCTTTCACGTTTTCCGGGAGAAATTTCCGCCAGCCAGTATTTTCCTGAAGCATGGTTGAGTTGCAGCACATTCCTCCCGGACGGAGGGAGATCAGTGGCGCTATCGCGATTGAGCGTCGAGCTGTAACGAACGACTGGCTGTTGCGCAACAGCCTTCGATGGAACCCCGAACAGGCAAACTCATCGTGAGGTGAGGACGCAAAGCAAGGGATCTCAGCGAAGCAAATCCGCTTCGTGGTGGCGAAGAATCTTCTTCTCCACTGGCGATCGTCGATCAACATCGACAGTGCCATTTGAGACCGCCCGGCTACCGAAAGGCTTCTTTTCGAAAGGTGCTTGCTATGAATTCTTTCCTTCTTCACTGCCGCTCCACGGCAGGTTCAACAGGGCAGATCTTCACCAATCTGCGAGTGGCAGCCTGTCGAATCCTCCTCAGAATCACTCGATGGCTGATCTTTGCCGCAGCCTGTTTGACGACCGCTTCGCCAGCCGCTGCGGATGGACCACCAATCGTTCGAGTGGAAGAAGACTGGCGAATCGAAGTCGGCACACCCGCTCCGGAAGATCACGCTCCGCAGATCGTGACCGTGCTGTCTCCCGTCGGAAACCTCGAACGCGAACATTCAGTTTTTGAACTGAACCATGCAACGTATCCCAACTACTCGGCTGGCGGCATGCAGCTTCAACGCTGGTATCGAAACTGGATTTCCGGCTACAGCTCGACGCCGCAACAACAGAAACTCTACTACGCTAACGAAGTCGTCACGTTTACCTCTTCGATGACGATCGACGACGGACACATTGAATTTCGAATCGAGAACGGAGAGTCAAAAAGCTGGTCAACTTTTGGAGGCAATGGATACCTGAAAACTCAGTCCAGTACCGGCCTGCAAGACCTGAATGCCTACAGCCCGAATGTTTCAGTGGCGAACTCGCGAGTCGCGTTTGCGTCTCACCGTGTCAGAAAACTCGTCCTGACAAAGATTCGGTACTACTCCCAGGAAGGCATCGTCACGACCGACGACACGCCGCGAATTGTGCATGAATACTCGCCCGAGTGATCATCGCAAAAGTTGTCGGGCCAGCGTTCGTGAAATGCGACAAGCCATTCCAGCCCTCCCGGAGTTACTGCCATGAAAGCCACAAACCAAGCCCCTTTCGACCATTTAACCTCGTCATCCAACGATCGAGAAGGAAGCATTATCGTTCTTTCTGCGGCGGTGATGATAATGGTTCTGGCCTTTGCATCATTCACCATCGACATTGGCTGGATCGCGCTGACGCTGGCAGAAATGCACAATGCCTGCGACGCGGCTGCTCTTGCTGGTGCTACAGAACTCGGCCCCGGAACCGGGCTCGCGCCAACTCTGACTTCCACAGACATCCAGACAAACTCAAAGGCCACAGCACAATCCATCGCAGCCTCAAACTCTGCCGGCGGAATTGAGTCGACCTATATCGATGTCGCTCGGGATGTTCGACTTGGGCAGTACCAGTGGCTGCCGGACGAGCAACGATGGGCCGAAGTCTGGGGAGCGACACCGTACACGCTGGTTGAAGTCACCGTGCACCGTGACCGCGGGAGTGCCGTCGATATCAACGGTCAGATGATGGACGGCCCGTTGCCACTGTTTTTTGCTCCTGTCCTTGGTCACTCCGATGCAGGACTGAACGCTGTCGCGGCCGCAGCGATTATGCCAGGTGTGGGCTTTCGCATTTCCTCTAACAGCTCGTCACGGTCCGACATCCTGCCGATCGCTCTGGACGAAACTTCCTGGAACAGTCTGCTCGCGGGAGTCGGGAACGACGACTACGAGTTCAATGCCAGCTTGAACAAAGTAGAGAACTCGCCCGACGGAATCCTCGAGGTCAACATCTACCCTTCAGGCAGCAGCTCGCTCCCCCCTGGAAATCGAGGCACGGTCGACATCGGCAACCCAGGCAACAGCACGAACGACCTGAAACGACAGATTCGAGAAGGCATCAGTGCCAGCGATCTTGCGTGGTTCGACGGCGAGATTCGTTTCGACGGCGAGCCGCTGCAACTCAACGGCGACACCGGCATCAGCGCCGGCATCGAGGAAGCCCTGAAAGACGTGATCGGCGAGGTCAAAGCCATCCCGCTCTTCACCAGCGTCTCTGGGCCGGGTAACAACGCCACTTACGAAATCAGTCGATTCGTCGGAGTTCGCATCATGGACGTGCGCTTGACAGGAAATCCCAGCAAGCGACATGTCACCGTCCAGCCAGCTCCTTTCTCCGATCCAACGGTGATCAAAGGCCAGACCGAAATCTGCAGCGATTCAATCTTCACCACGCCGGTACTGATTCGGTGATCGCAAGCAGGCAACAATACATCTGCTGAACTTCGGCGGGGACTTCAACAGGCTGGCGACTACTCGTAAGATCGCCAGGCAGAAAAGCATCCTCTTCCACCGAATCCCTGGCAAATTCACATCTGACGTGCAAAGCCGGCTTTGATGAGAGTTTCGAGTGGAGTGAGATAGTTGAGTCTTTTACGCGGTCGATTGTTGAGTCGGTCTGTCGCGTGTGCAAGGGGGTGGTGTGAGATGTCTCGGAAGTCGGTCTTCTTCGGGAAGTACTGACGCAGCAGGCCGTTGGTGTTTTCGTTGGTGGCTCGTTCATTGGATGAGCAGGCGTGGGCGAAGTAGATTGGTATTTAAAGACGCTGGCTCAGTTGTTGATGGCCGGCGAATTCCTTGCCGTTGTCGACGGTCAGTGTCTGGCGCAGCCTGGGCGGGATGATGCGGAATGCTCGTTCTTTGGCGGCGTTCAGACGGGCACTGGTGGCGTCCTTCATCTTCGCAGTGATCAGAAATCCGCTTTTTGCGTTCGACGCAGGTCATGATCATTTCCGAGTGTCCGGCGCCGTGAACCGTGTCGCCTTTCCAGTCGCCGAAGCGGCGCCGTAACTCCACTTTTGCAGGACGCTGGTCGATACTCACGTGATTGCTGAGGTGGCCTCTTCCGTCAAAGACTCGGCGTTTGCGGTAGCGACCGTGACGCAGTAACGATCGGAAATGACCGCAATTTTCGCACGTTTCCAGCCAGCGATAGATCGTCTGGTACGACATTCGTCGCGCACGCGTCCGTGGATGATCACGTTTCATCCGGCCGCTGATCTGTTCTGGAGACCACTCCTGAGACAACCCCGTGCGAACCGACTCGTTGATGAAAGGATCGTCCATCTTTCGGATTCAGTGGACGCTCGCGACGGCGGCGGGTTGTCTGCTCCTTAGCGGCCACCGCGCGATAGCCGGACGAGTCCCCGTTGCGGCGAAGTTCGCGACCGATCGTCGATGGCGAACGCCTCAGACGTTGCGCGATCGCTGACGCACGGGCCCCGGAATAATGCATCTGAGAGATGACTTCGCGTTCTTCAACAGTCAGCTGGTAGCAGGGCATCGCAGGTTCTCCGTTGGACAGTCGACTTGTTGCATCAACTATCCAACTCCCTGCGGTGCCCGCTTTCCAGCAGCAACCGCCCCCGGAAAACAATCGCCCCCTGAAGCCCAACACCTTCGCCGCACACCTGCTCCATGGCGATGGCGAAGGGCAGAAGAGGCGAACTCCCCTTTTGTCCGAACCTGAGCTGAAGTCAATCCAATTGCACATCAGATGGAAATGCGTCCAGAAAAAACGTTTGCTGCAGCCGCAGGAAATTCAGTTGGCCCAGAATCTGCTGTGAAAGTGAATCCGAAAGACGCCAGAAGCACGGAATTTCGGGGCTTTGTAAATGCACATGGAGGAATGTCTGCACCACGAAATGCTCAGGGTAATGAGATGCGTTGTCTGCTACTAAGTTTCGCAGTACTGATTCCAAACTATGCAATCTTTCTTACAGTTCTGGCCGCAGCTCAAGAAACTTCAAAAGAAATCGCAGTCGAATCTTCCAACGGACCACGAATCCCGGAAGAACTTCAACAAGACAAACGCTCAACGATTCCAGTTCGTCGAGTACTGGTGATCATGCTCCCAAACTGCGAAAGATGCGAGAAAGAGCTCCAACAACTACAAGCCGTCAAAGGACCGTTCGAAGTCCTCAGAAAAAGCGGTTGGCGGATCGGCCATGGCCCTACCAATCATATCCAACTGGTTACTATATCAGATCACGCCGACCCAGAAGTTTCTCCGATAATCGCTTCGATAAAGATCAGTAAAGAACCTGTCGTTGTCGCCGTCGAAAGTGGTCAGCTCATTCGATCGTTCAAGGCCGGCTGCACCACGCCACTGGACGAATGGACTTTCGGTTGGATGTTGACTGGAAAAGACGAACGTCCCAAAGGCTCAATTCCGGAATCCGCCACCGTATCGACTACCCAAAACTACCCACTACGAGGCAACCATTGGTCCGTCGAAGGCATTTGGAATCCAACAAGCGAATTTGTAATCAGCCATTTGCGGTCGAATCATCCGACGGATCTGAAAATAGAATGGAAACTCGAGTCGTGGTCGCATCACGAATTGCTTTCTCTCCATGACGATATCCATGAACGTGAGGAGGGTTTCCCGTCACGCTATCAGCTTCCCAGTTCACGCCAAACGTCCAGAAATGGCAGCGGAATTCGTCGACCTGGCCGAAGATCACGATAAACAAAACATGACTCACTATTTACCCTCTGGCACCACGGTAAACCATGTCATGAGTCGCAAAACCCTGGCGAAGAGTCGGAGTACTACCATGGTGCGCCATCACAATTATCGTGTCGTTCTCGTGAATAACGTACTGAGGTGCTGGGTTTCGAGTGACTGAATTGTCATCATGCCGTATCGCCACAACCACAAATTGATTCGCTGCCCCAAAATGAATTGCGCTGACCGGTTGCCCGACAAACGGCGACCTGCCGATCATCTTGAATTCGCTGATTTCAAGCCCAAGCTGAGCCAGGTCCTCGTTCAGTGGCTCCTGTCCACAACCGTCAGAAAGTAACTCTTCAGCCGATGGTCGTGTGATCATCCGAGCGATTCGAGATGCGCCAATTGCTGCTGGCAAGACAACTCGATTGGCTCCTGATCGGATAAGCTTCTTTTCGGTCGACGGCGACTGACCTCGAGCAATAATTTCCACGTCAGGGTTCAGTTCACGAGCCGTCAATGTGATGAAAACATTTGCAGCGTCATCCGGTAACACACTAGCAAGTACACTCGCACGACCAATTCCAGCGGCTCCTAACGTCTGCTCTTCCGTTGCGTCACCAACAAGTACGAAAATCCCTGAAGCCTCAGCCTCACGAAGTCGGTCCTGCTGATTATCGATGACGACAAATGGCTTCCGTGCGTCAATTAGTTCGTCTGCCAGAATGCGACCGACTCGACCATACCCACAAACAATTACATGCCCGACAAGCTTATCGATCCCCTTGGTCATCCGTCGTGCTCCAAGTACACGGTTGAGTTCACCTTCGGCAATCATCTGAAGAAACCCTCCCAGGACATAAATCGACGATGTGCACCCTGCAATGATGACTCCCATCGTGAAAATCTTAAGAGCAGGCTCTTCGATCGGTCTAACCTCGCCATAGCCCACTCCATAGATAGTAATTGTCACCATATAAATGGCTTCGAGGAGACTCCAACCAGCCAGCCAGTATCCGATTACGGCGACGACCGTCGTCACGACAAAAACGACCGTCCCCACGAGCACTTTTTTTACGGATGATTGCATCAATCGCTCGACTTGAAACTCGATCGGTCCGAAACAGAGAGACTCCTTACGTCCCACGAAATCGAAGACGCGCGGGCAACTCGCTGGCGGTGCAGGTCAATGTAATATCTTTAGACATAGGCAAATCCAGTGCCTAAATCTTCCTGTGCGATGGTTTTCCTTTCGTTGACGGTTCTGTCGAGCAAAATGATCCCTGTTCAACATTCGGTGATCACCATCGACACATCTATTGCGACCAATGCTCGGATTCCTGCCACAAAGTTAAGCACGAGCGACACGAACTCACGCATACCCGCCCGGCTTAGGAACCACAATCGCTGCAGCAATCTGCCGTTCAACGAAGGCGTTTCTTTTCGAGCCATTCC
>JADHNX010000279.1 GCA_016779365.1 Planctomycetaceae bacterium | reverse complement strand
TCTCGGCGAAGTTGACCGGAAGGCTGCATTTCCTCAGTTCGTGTTGGACAGGCAGCGTCGAGTTTTGCGGGAGTCGTTTCCGGATTTGAGTTTCTACGGCGACCTTCAGATTGGAATGTCACGGGACGATGCGCTGGAATTTGCGTCGCTGTTTCATCCCGATTATCTGATGGGCGCGCCGCCGAGCCGGACGAATCCTGAAGGCCAGCCCTGGGGCTACGCAGTTTTTCATCCGGCACAGATTGAGTCGGGCAACGCGCAGGCATTTCTGCGTCGACGTGTGCAGCGAATGCTGTCGGGATTTGACGGAGTCCGAATTGATCATCCGCATGGCCTGGTTTGTCCGTGGGTTTATCGTCGCGACATTCAGCCGCCGCATGTTGGGGTTCGGTCGGGATCGCGTCTGCACGAATCGCCGGCAGTGGCCGGGCATCCTGAGTTGGCTGACTTTGCGATCGCGACTGCTGAGCAGATCGATGAAACCGGGGAGCCGTTCGGTGAGGAATGGGTCAGAGATTTGACTGACGAGCAGATCAAACGTTACTCGGTGCTGATCGACGTGGTGCTTGATTGTGTGCGCGAAGCCGGCGGCGACATGACGTCGGACGTGGCCTGCGAAGTGCTCAGCACGTTGCCCTATCCATTACGTCGGGTGATGGAGCATCACGGTCTGGGACGATTTCGCGTGGTGCAGAAGGCGAAGCTGGACACTCCGGAAGATGTTTACCGCATCGAGCAAGCCTGCCCCAACGACTGGATCATGATGGGCAATCACGACACGCCACCGATCTGGATGCTGGCTCGCGGCTGGTGTGACGGTCGTCGTGGGCAGGATTGGGGCGAGTACTTGTCGGAGAGGCTGTCGGTGGCTGAGGCTGATCGTCCTGAGTTCGTGAGGCGTGTGGCGTCAGATCCGGGTGAGCTGGTGCATGCGCTTTTCGCGGCAATTCTGGCCAGCGATGCTCAGCATGTGTCGGTGTTCTTTACCGACCTGCTCGGGATGAGCGGCTTCTACAACAGCCCCGGCGTGGTCAACGACACAAACTGGACTCTTCGAGTACCGCCAGACTTTGCGACTCAGTACGAAGATCGATGTCGAGAAGGTCGCGCGTTGAACATTGCTCGTTGTGCGCAGGCTGCCGTTGAGGCTGTCGAACGCCGCAGTTAAGCAATCACTGGCCGCGAGTTTTCTTTACCAGGGCGACGTACTGTTCGGCGAGGGAGCTGATGCGGTTCATGTCGCCGGAGACGACGGCCTGTTTCTCGACGAGGGCGGAGCCCAGTCCAACGGCACAGGCTCCGGCTTTGATGAAACCGGGGAGTGTTTCCAGATCGACTCCGCCGGTTGGCAGGAGTCGAATCTGTGGAAGTGGTCCGTGGAGAGCTTTCAGGTGTGATGGTCCGCCGGTGTCGGCCGGGAAGACTTTCACGATGTCGGCGCCGGCTTCCCAGGCAGTCAGGACTTCGGTTGGAGTGAAGCCGCCAGGCATGATGACTTTGCTGTAGCGGTTGCACATTTTGATCACGTCGACGTTGACGGTCGGCGTGACTATGAATTCGGCTCCGGCGAGGATTGCGGCGCGAGCGGTTTCAGTATCGAGGACCGTTCCCGCTCCAAGCAGAATTTTGTCGCCTAGTTTTTTGCGAACGGCTGAGATGATGTCGAGCACGCCCGGCACCGTGAACGTGACTTCGATGACGTCGATGCCGCCTTCGTAAAGCGCGGTCGCAACGTCGACGAGTTGCTCGCCCGAGTCAGCTCGGATGATGGAGACGATGCCTGTGTCGAGAACACGTTGAAGGTCAGACTCGCGGCTCATGGTGGTGGGCTTTTCGTGGCTGGTGGCTGGTGGCTGGTGGCTGGTGGCGGTCAGGTGGCGGATGAGAACTGTTCGGCGAACTCCAGAACCCAGAGATCGATCACTTCTTTGAAGCGGGTTTCGTCGAATTCGGCAAGAAACTGGTAGTGGCTGCGGTTGAGCAGTTCTTTATTTCGGATCGCGCCTTTGGCGACGACTTCGACGATCTTTGCTTTTTCCGAGTAGGGGCGGACCAGAATCTGGAAGCGGCTGTACTGGTTGGCTCGGCTGCCTCGGCCAAGGTTCACATCGTCGCGGCTGATCCGTGCTCCCCAGCCGTCTTCTTCAACGACGGTTTCGAAGCGGAATCCAGGGAAATGATCAGACAGTTTGCGTAGCAGCGTCTCGGCGTGGTCAGACAGGTTCAGGCGGGCTGACGAGTGCAGATTTCGCAGCTCTTCTTCTGAAAGCGTCTTCTGTTGCTCGGCTTTCGCGCGGGCATCCCGGGACTGTTGGCCCCGTTCGATTGCCTGTTCCAGCCGGTCCTCGAAATCCATATCTCATCCCCGATTGATCATCGACAATTCCCGGATTTGCGGGCCTTGCGAAGCGATAATTGCTCAGACTTACGGTCGAGCGGGGAGTCTAGTTGAGTCGATTCCTCGATGCCACAGGCGGGGCAACCCTGACGTTGCTACAGAGTTTTCATCGGATCTGATTTCAACAGCCAGGCTCCTAGGGCCAGGGCGGCGATGAGCAGAAAGAGGTACTCATTCAAGCCAATCCCATCCCACCATCCGACGATGCCTTCGCAATAATAGTTCAGGTGATAGTTGATGCTTCGCATGGCGGATTTGTACATGGCCGGAGCCTCGCGAGATGAACCGAGGTGATTGATGAGGATTTCTCAACACTTAAGACTAGGTCATGACAGGGCGTGAGCGGTGCTTCCTGCAGGCGTTTGTCCGATCTTCGAGTGACAGGTGACGCGGGCTGAGCACGATTGAGAGTCCAATCCGGCGCTAATGGATGTTGCAGATTCGCCAAACGCCCTTGTCCGATCCTGCAGATGTTTGTGTACGTTTGCGGCTTTGGCGGCTGAACGACTAGAAACCGACTTTGCAGGGACTGCAGTGGTAACTTGATAAGTGAAGTTGAAACATTGATTGATCGTCTGATTTCAGGGGGGCAGACCGGGGTTGATCGAGCTGCTTTGGCGGTTGCTCTGGAACTGGGGATTCCGTGTGGCGGCTGGTGCCCTCGCGGTCGCCGTGCCGAGGACGGTCGGATCCCGAACAGATTTCCTCTGAAAGAGTGCACGTCGAAGAATTACGCCGTTCGAACTCGGATGAATGTCGAAGATTCCGACGGAACTCTGATTCTCAGCCGAGGAAAACTGTCCGGCGGGACCGCTTTGACGGAGTCAATCGCCCGGCAACTTGGAAAACCCTGGCTTGTTATCGATCTTGTTGCGGAATTCGATGCCCTGCCGGTTGAGGATTGGATCGCTGAAAATAGAATCCGCATTCTCAATGTCGCCGGGCCGAGAGAATCGCAGCAGGTGGGCATCTTCGAGCAGGCGTGCGAGTATCTTCGAAAACTCATCAAACTTACGGCGGAATAAGCCCGCATCGGAAAGTCAGAGACATGGCTGAAAATTACATTATGACGATCGAGAATCTCACTCGGTTCTACGATGAGAAGGTGATTCTCAGTGAGATCTGGCTGTCATTCTATCCGGGGGCGAAGATCGGCGTCCTGGGCAACAACGGTGCCGGGAAGAGTACCCTGCTGAGAATTATGGCCGGTGAGGACAAGGACTACGAAGGCGAAGTTCGACCGGCGAAAGGGATCAAGATCGGATACTTCCCGCAGGAGCCGCGGCTCGATCCCGAGAAGACCGTCGACGAGTGCATCGAAGAAGGCGTGGCCGAATCGCGAGCCATTCTCGACCGATACAACGAACTCAACATGAAGCTGTGCGAAGAGCTGTCTCCTGAAGAAATGGAGAAAGTTCTCGAAGAACAGGCAACGGTTCAGGATAAGATCGACGCCTTGAATCTGTGGGAGCTGGACCGGACGGTCGAGATTGCGGCAGATGCTGTACGCGTTCCGCCGGGCGATGCGATTATTGGCAGCCTTTCCGGTGGCGAAAAACGCCGGGTCGCGCTGTGTCAGTTGCTCCTGCAGAATCCGGACGTCCTTCTGCTGGACGAACCAACGAACCATCTCGACGCCGAGTCGGTCGGCTGGCTCGAACAGTACCTCGGAAATTTTCCAGGCACGGTCGTGGCCATCACTCACGATCGGTACTTCCTCGACAATGTGGCTGGCTGGATCCTGGAACTCGAACGCGGCAAAGGCATCCCGTACGAAGGCA
This sequence comes from Planctomycetaceae bacterium, assembly GCA_016779365.1. Taxonomy (GTDB): domain Bacteria; phylum Planctomycetota; class Planctomycetia; order Planctomycetales; family Planctomycetaceae; genus JABMPE01. The sequence goes on along the minus strand of JADHNX010000279.1, from coordinate 2,821 downwards.
ATTATTCATCCTGGCTTGAGCAGAAGCACAAGCGAATGGCTCTGGAAGAGCGTCGCGAGTCGGCTCGTCAGAAGGAACTGGCTCGCGAGCTGGAATGGGTTCGAATGAGTCCGAAAGCTCGCGCGTCCAAGAACAAAGCCCGTATGCAGCGTTACGAAGAACTGGCTCAACAGCAGTACGACGCTCGGGACGGTGCCGCGCAGATTCAGATTCCGACGAGCCAGACGCTCGGCGATGTGGTCGTTCGAGCTGAGAATCTGTGCAAGTCATTCGGCGACACAATGATCTTCGAAAATATGACGTTCGATTTGCCGAAGGGCGGTATCGTCGGCGTCATCGGCCCGAATGGTGCCGGGAAGACGACGCTGTTCCGCATGATCATGGGGCTGGAAGAGCCGACCAGCGGATCGATGCGGATTGGTGACCGCGTGATGCTGTCTTACGTCGATCAGTCGCGAGACACTCTGGATCCGAACAAAACGGTGTACCAGGAAATTTCCGGCGGGCGAGACCACATCGAGATTGGAAAAACGGAGATCCACGCTCGTTCTTATTGTGGCCGTTTCAACTTCAAGAAGACCGATCAACAGAAACTGGTTTCACAGCTTTCTGGTGGAGAACGCAACCGGGTTCACATGGCGAAGCTGCTGCGTTCTGGCGGCAACGTTCTGCTGCTCGACGAACCGACGAACGACCTGGACGTCGACACGCTGCGAGCGTTGGAAGAAGGCTTGCAGGATTTCGGTGGCTGCGCGGTTGTGGTCAGCCACGACCGCTGGTTCCTTGACCGTATCGCGACGCACATTCTGGCATTCGAAGGTAACGGCCAGGCGTACTGGTTCGAAGGCAACTACGAAATGTACGAAGCCAATCGAAAGCAGCGTCTCGGCGAAGACGCCGACCGTCCTCGCGGTCGACACAAGCCGCTGAATCGGTAGTTTGTTCGACTGATCGCTTCTCCAAAGATTTCAAGGTGCGTCTTGACGTACCACAGATCCAGGTTCGGGGCAGGTGCGTCAAGACGCACCCACGGTACTGCAACGTGAATTTGGGGCTTTGATTACTTCGCCGGCTGAAGCAACGACAGAGGTACGGTCTTTTGCAGGACGACGTCGCCGACTTCGTCCTGGACTCGCATGCGGATCAGCGGGTCGGGTTGTGACCAGTCGATGGTGATCATGCCGAAGTTCGTGTCGAAATAGGTCAGGCCGATGCGGTACGAGTTGATTTCGTTGGCGAATCGGGTACCGGCTTTCGTCATGTTTCCGCTGGGAGCGTTCAGGCTGCTCGAAGTGACTTCGTAGATCGGATAGGAGTTTCCGGAGCGGGCCGAGTCGATCTCCATGATCTCGGCAAGGTGTCGGTCGCCGCTGATCAGCACGACGCCGTTGGCTTTGGTGTCTCGGATCAGGCGAAACAGTCGAATTCGTTCGTGCGGGAAGTTGCCCCACTTTTCTGAACCGTGTTCATCCGGCAAAACCTGAATGCTCGACGCGATGATGCGGACGTCAGCAGGCTTGCGAAGTTCGGCTTCGAGCCACTTCCACTGAGTCTCGCCGAGCATCGTCGTCGTTGTGTCGGTCGTCGCTTTGTACTGACCGCGGAATCCTTCGTTACGCTCGCTGGGCACGTATCCACGAGTCAGCGGGCTGCGAAAGTACCGCGTGTCCAGCAGAATAATCTGCACTCGTTTTCCCTCCGGGCCGAACGTGTGCGACGACTGGACGCCTTCCTGCTTCCGCAACGGCGAGTCTTTGCCAACTCCGAAAAAGTCTAGAAACAGTTGCTGTGACTCGCGTTTCTTTGGGTACTCAACGCCAGCATCGTTGGCGCCGTAGTCGTGGTCGTCCCAGGTGGCGAGCATCGGGCAGTGTTTGCGGAGTTTCTGGAATCCCGGCTGGGCTCCGAGTTGCAGGTACTTGTCCCAGAGCACGTTCATGTCTTCCGTGTCGCCGTAGATGTTGTCGCCAATCATCAGGAATAGTTGAGGATCGGTTTTCACGATCGCGTCCATGATCGGCATTGGCTGATTCTGCTTCGCGCAGGAGCCAAACGAAATTCGGCTCAGCAGTTCGTCAGCGGCGGACGAGGGGCGAACAGCGGTTAAAAACTGACTGATTGCAAGCACGATGCTGAAGACGATTGATTGACGATTCATCGGGGACATCTTTCGAGGTGGGACGGTTTAATTGGTTTACTGAGGATGGGCTGACGCAAGGACGGTTAGGAACGTGTTCAGAGTAACTTCCCGAATTGGCAATGCAGAAATTGACCACAGAGGCACAGAGAACACAGAGTTTCTCATGGGAGATGTTTCTCTGTGTCTCTGTGGTTAGAAATCTTTACCACGAAACAGGGATGTTATTTCAGACACATTCCTAAGCTGCCGAGTCTCGCAAAGAGTTGTATGAGATTTCTTTGCGAAGCTTCGAGTCTCTGCGGCTTTGCGTCAGGTTGCCAGAACTCAACGCCAAGGGCGTGTGACGCAGGTTTATGATGACTTGCGAGAGTCTGGCTTTGTGGCTTCGCAATCGCAATCGCATCAACTTCGGTGGATCATTCGCTCGCAGATGCGAGGCGGGGTCTGATAGGATTCCCGTTCGCACGGACCGTGCGATTTGCAAATTAACCCGCCTGAATTCCCAATTGATCTCACCCTGGAGAGTTCTCAATGACTGAACCGTCTAACAATCAATCGACCAGTGCTCCTTCGACTGACGAAAGTCGGCGTTCATTTCTGAAATCAGGGACCGCGGCTCTGGCCGGTGGAGTTGCGGCGTCAAATCTCGCGGCATTGACTCCCTCTGTTCATGCAGCGGGG
>JADHNX010000278.1 GCA_016779365.1 Planctomycetaceae bacterium | reverse complement strand
GTGAATAATGTTCTGTCGTTGGGACACGTTACGGATATCGTCAAACACCCGGACGTCCCGGACCGCGACCTGTTTGTGTTCGACACTCAGACCGACGAACTAATCGAAACCGTCGATACGCTCGGGACACTGCTGTACGGATTGACCGTCGATTCCAAAGGACGTGTCTTTATCGCCCAGACGGATGCTCGAAACGACGCCAATGGTCGGGCGGGAACCAAGAAGCACGGCATCAAGGAGATGGAGAACCGAGCGTTCCTAAACCAGGTTACCAAGGTCAATTTCCGGGACGGCGAGGCACAGCAGCCTGATTTCTTCAACCTCGAACCGCTACCACCCCAGCATCCTGAGAAGGGAATGGCGCTGGCGACGCCGTACGCGATTCAGATCAGTGCTGACGATTCCACGCTGGTCGCCTCGGCTGCCGGATCGGACAAACTGTTTACGATCGACGCGGAAAGCGGTGAGGTCCTCGGGCGCGTGCCGGTCGGCGCCGTGCCTCGCGGGATTGCTCTGGAAAGTACCGCCGAAGGGAAGGCATCGCGGGCTTGGGTCTACAACGCCGTGGCTAACACGGTCTCATTGATTGACATATCCGACACGAGCAGCCCGATGGTGGCCGGATTTGTCAAACTCGACGATCCAACGCATCGGCAGGTCAAGTTGGGCCGCACCTGGTTCAACGACGCCGATGTTTCCACGACCGGCACGTTTTCCTGTGAGAGTTGCCACCCCGACAGTAACACCGACCAGTTGCTGTGGGTGCTGCAGACCCCGATCGTGACTGGCGGCAATCAGATCATGCCCCGTTCAACGATGCCAGTGCGAGGTCTGCGCGACACCGCGCCGTTTCATTGGGACGGCGTCCTCGGTGATCCTTACGGCGGGAACAACAGCGCGAACATTTACACATCTGTTGAGCCAACTTCAGACCCCGAAGACCAAACAACCAGCACGCGACATCTGGTCGATGTCAGCATGGCTGAGATTCTGAAGGCACATGGTGATGAAACGGTGAATGATGAAGGCAAACCCGGCGGCTTTACGGCCGCCGAACGTGATGATCTGGCGACATACCTGCTCAGTGTCTCATTCCCACCGGCCCAGCGGCGGGCCTACACGAACGAATTGTCGAAACGCGCAGAAGACGGTTTTCGAATGTTCCACATCGTCGGCGATGTTGGTGGAACGCCGGGCAGCAACCGCTGCGGAGACTGTCATCGGATGCCGTTCTACACAAGCACCAACACACCCGGAACGGGAATGGAAGCACCAACGTGGCGCGGTGCCTACGACCGATTCCTAATCCTTCCTCAGGGGCGACTGAACATCGTCGAGTTCGATTTCTACCGACGTGTTGCGGAGGCCGGCAATGATGAGCGGAGTGTCTGGCAATTCTCCTGGGGAGGAAGACCGGTATTCAATTCGGTCTGGGATATGGTTCTGGAAGGCAGCACGGGGTTCTCCGGCGCTTTCGCCCGGCAAGTCACGCTGAATACCGCGTCCGTGAAAGAAGAGGTGACTGCCGATCTGCTGCGGGCGCTGGAAGTCGCGGCGACGGAAGGTGGAGTTGTGCTTGAGGGCGAAGGCGTCTTCATCGAGAACGGTGAGTCAAAACCTTTCGAGTTCCAATTCGATCCGGAGTTTCAGGATGGCGTCTATGTCAGCAAGGCGCGAGATCGTCGGGCATTCAGCCGCGAAGAACTTATGAAGCTTGCTTCCGACGGAAAGTTCGTCGGCACGTTTACTGGGCGGCACGGGGAAAACGCGGACGTGGAATCGCCTCAACCTGCACTATGGACGCTGGGTTCAATTCACGAACAACGCGGAGCACAGGACTTCCCGATCCTCTACGCAGACAATCACACAATGGCCATCAGCGGTCGGAACTTTGACGAATACGCCAGCATCTACGTCGATGGCCATCGCGTCGAAGGCTTAATCGAAGTCACAGAAGACGAACAGGAACAGGTGCTGATTGAACTGGATGAACTGCCCGAGTATGGCATGCACCTGGTTCAGGTTCAGGCCGAAAACGGTCTGTTCAGCAACGACTTCATATTCCATGTTACGAAGGATGCTGACGCCGCAGCGGAATTGAAGCAAAGCCTTGCTGAGTCACAGGTCGATGTCCGCGACGCGTTGGCAAACGCCATTGCACGAGGCAACGCGGAGGAAGTGAAGAAGCGAACAGAGAATCGGCCACGCCGCATCAACGACCGACGACCCGCAACAGGTTCAACTCCACTTGGCGATGCTGCGTTTCACGGAAACCTGGAAATCGTCAAGTTGCTGATCGATCAGGGTGCCGACGTGAACGCAACCAACCGCGATGGCAATACACCTCTGATTGTTGCTGCATTCATGTGCCGCACCGAAGTTGTTCAATACCTGCTGAAAAACGGTGGTTCCCAGACCCACAAAAATACCCGCGGCGACACGGCGCTCGACGTTGTCTCAGGAGACTGGAACGACGAACTCGCGGCACTCTACAAGGGCATTGGCGATGCGACTGGTATCGAAGTTGATCTCGATCGACTCAAGCAGGAACGCCAGAAGATTGCGAAGTTGTTGCGAGAGAACGACTCAAAGACCGAGGCCCGATGAAACGTCGGTAATCCAATTGCGGTGACACCAGCCAACGAATCCATCTCATTTGTTGTGAGCCGCTCACGCGTCGTTTCAATTTCAGCGACCAGATTCCCAAACAAAAGTGGCGACGGGATTTGAACTCGGTAAATTGATGCAAAGCGATAGGTTGCGACATTCAGTACCCATCGACGGTCGGCTTCCGGGTTTCCGTTTGAACTGTCAGAATTCTCCGGCAAGAACACCGTAACCGCCTGCGCTGCAAAGGGAAACAGCTCGCCGCAAATCAATGCGACGAGCTGTTTTGAATTCAGGTCGGGGCAACCAGACACGGTTAGAACTTTTTGGGGATGAATTCGACGGCTGGCCAGCCACGATTATGCAGTCGATGCTCGATGCGTGATTGTTAACCGAACCAGGGATTTGTCGAAGTAGGCGCCTTTCGTACCAAAAGGTTACGGCGATTGCGGTACATCGAAATGTCCAAGTGGACTCGATTTCAGACGGAATTCGCGAGGAACGTGATGCGGCCAAACTAAGACGGCTGGTGCAATCACTGATATTTGCAATCCCATTTCACGTGGGATTGTCTTTTCCAATCCTTTATGAGAAGCCTGCTGTGGCCCCTGCACCTGGCCTTCTTCAGGTGCTGAGGCCGGCAGACTCAGAGCGGCTTCGATTCCGAAAAAAATCAGTTCGATGTCAGGATTTCTGGTCAGCATCCGTTCTACTTGTGTGATGGAACTTTCTGAACAGGACATTCTGCGTGTTTTGATGAGGTCGCGGGACCGGGTGGCGGCCGCCGCGTGGCTCGTTGTGCGCGATACGCAGGCGGCGGAAGATGTTTTTCAGAACGTTGCCGTCAAGGCGATGACAAAAGAAGTCCGCTTTGAGTCGGATGGGGCAGTGCTGTCGTGGGCGTTTATCACCGCTCGACGGGAAGCGGTGGATTGGTTGCGGCGGCATCGGCGTGAATCGGTCGCGCCGCGCGCTCAGATTTTGGATTTGCTCGAAGGCGAGTGGATTGCTGTCGGGTCTCAGGAAGATCATCGCGCGGCAGCTCTGCGCGAGTGCTTCGATGAACTGCCCGGCAAGTCGCGAGAACTGCTGCGGCAGAGGTATTTTAACGGGTTGTCGTGTGCGGACGTTGCTGAGCGGGTCGGAGCGAAGCTCGACGCCGTTTATAAACGGCTCTCGCGGCTGCATCAGATGCTCAAAGACTGTGTTGAAAACCGGCTTGATGAAACTGAGGCGGCGGAAGCATGAATCTCAACAGTCACAACGGCGAACTCCACGAGCGACTACTGAAGTATCTCGACGATGATTTAGTGCCGGACGAGAAAACTCGCGTGGAAGAGTTGCTCATCGAGGATGCGGATGCGAGAGAAATACTGCGGGAATTGGCTCTACAGGCCGTCGTGATTGCTGACAGTGAACGTGCCACCACGCAGACGCAGGCGGAGTTGCGACGGGTCGAGAATTATCGGGGAGTCGACGATCAAGAAGTTCCGCCACGCTGGCCGCGCAATCGGGTAATTCTACCCTGGGCGCTGGCGGCGACTTCGATTTGCGTTTGCCTCGCGCTTGTGTGGCATGCGGTGCTGCCCGGACAGGTTGCTCGCGATCCGTCAGGCTTGGCGAACGCGGATGATTTGCGGCTGGCTGAGATTCGCTTCGCAGCGAACGCCGACCTCGTGGCAAGCTCTTCGTCCGGTAACGCGTCTGAGAAATCCTTTGACGAAGACGCGAGGTTGTCTCGCGGATTCTATCGGCTCAGGAGGGGCTTTGTGGAACTCGAATTCTTCGGTGGCGTGGTGCTGGCGGTCGAAAGCCCGGCGGAGTTGGAACTGATCTCGCAACGTGAAGCCCGGTTGCTGAGTGGTCGCGTCACGGTCGAAGCGGGTGATGATGACACGACGTTCGTGCTTCACACACCGGTGGGCGAAGTGCTCGATATCGGCACGCGTTACGGCGTGTATGTCGCGGATGATGGAGCGACCGAGACGCACGTATTCGAAGGGCAGGTCGATATTCATCCAACGGCAAGTCGCGAGTCCGTTCGGCGAGTGAACGCAGCGTCGGCCGTACGCGTCACAAAGGAAGGAGCCGTCGCGACGGTACAACCTATCGAGTCCGCATTTCCACAGCCTTCGCGGCAGATTAGGAACCTGTTGTTGCATGGTGGCTTCGAGCCGGCTACCGAACTTCACGTGGCAGATGTCGTGGAGGTGGGGAGTTGGTGGGGCGACGTTTGCCGGATTGTTCGCACGGATCAGTCGGTCCGTCCGTTTGCGGGCGAGGGGATGTTGCTGTTTCAGTCGACCGGCAAGAACCCCGAGAAAGCGGCACCTACAGCCGCGTCACAGTTGTCACAGTGGATCGACCTGACGCCGTATGAAGCGGCCATTGCAGATGGTCGGGGCCGTGCGGTCGTCAGTTGCCGGTTTAATCGCGTGGTCGGGAACGAGCTGACCGATTCGCAGTTCAGCATTCACCTCGAATCCTTTGACGCGACGCCGCAAGAAGCGAAGCAGCGAATGAAGTCACAACCGGATGCGCCTCGTTCCCGTGTATCCTATCAATTGCTCAGTGATAGCAATCCGCAGTCGTGGGAGCGAGCCGAGGCCGTTTTGACGTTACCGACCGATGCGCGATATCTGCTTGTGACAATACTTGCGTTCGAAAACGTATCGAACGACGTAGGAGCGACCTCCGAATTCGACGGACACTTTGCCGACGACCTGCAGTTTCATCTGGTGATTGATCCTGCTCCCGGCGCAGGACAATAGATCTCATTACGAACAGGATAGATCATGCAATCAAACCAACAGGGATGCCCTGAGTTCCGCCGACAACAGCGAAGATCCCGCCGAGACTTCATCCGCGTCGGATCACTGGCGGTCGGCGGATTGACGCTGGGCGAGTTCTTTCGCATTCAGTCGGCTCAGGCGGAGCAGAAGTTTTACGAGTCGAAGGAGAACACCGCAAAGAGCGTGATTCAGATCGTGTGTCAGGGGGGCATTGCGGCGCAGGAATCGTGGAATCCGAAGCCCGAATCTCCGCTCGAATATCGTGGGCCGTTCGGGGTGCAGAAGACACCAATTCCCGGAATCGTATTGAGCGAAAAGATGGTCGAGTGTGCAAAGGTCGCCGACAAGATGTGTGTCGTGCGGTCCGTGATGGGCGGCCCGCCGGATCACGGGTTGGCCATGTATCACATGGTCTCGGGGCGACGTTCCAGTCCGGCGATCCAGCATCCGAGCGTCGGCGCGGTCGTGAATCACGAGTTTGGATCGCGCGGCGGATTGCCCGGTTTTATCTCGATTCCCGGAGGCGGTTTTCTTGGCAATGTCGGCACGGGATACCTCAGCCCGAAATACGGATCGTTTGGTGTCGGCGGCGATCCGGCTCAGGGAAACGGCTTTCAAGTGCGAGATTTGCGTTTGCCCAGCGGAATCGAATCGACGGACTTCAACATGCGTCGCAGTCTGCGGGACATCGTGAACGGTGAGTTTGCGAAGCTCGAAGCCGACCCTGCGCCGTTGGAAACGATGGATTCATTCTACCAGCAGGCGTACGACATGATCAGCTCGCCCGCCGTGCGCGACGCCTTTGATCTGAGCAAGGAACCCGAGTCGCTGAAGAAGGAATATGGCTTCGGGCGGTTTCTCGAAAACGGCCACTATGGGCAGCCGTACGGTTCTCAAGCCGGCATGCGGATGTTGCTGGCTCGGCGGTTGGTCGAAGCCGGTGCTCGGTTCGTCTCGCTGACGTTCGGTGGGTGGGACGATCACGTACAGATTCGCGAGAACTACGAAAAGCAGATGCCGCCGCTAGACAACGCCTTAGCCACGCTGATCCGCGACCTCGACGACCGCGGCCTTTTGGACAGCACACTGATCTGGGTCGCCAGCGAATTCGGCCGCACGCCGAAGATCAACGTCTCAGCCGGCCGTGATCACTGGTCACGCGCGTTCTCGATCGCATTGGCGGGCGGTGGCTTGAAGCGAGGCATGTTTTACGGTGATTCGGATGCTACGTCGTCCGAACCTGAAAAGAACCCGACACCACTCGAAGACCTGCACGCCACGCTGTACCACCTGATTGGTATCAACTCGGATAAAGAATTGATGGCCCCCGGTGATCGGCCAATCGAAATCGTCGACGGTGGCAAGGCTATTCAAGAACTGATTGCGTAAGCAGGTAAACCATGAAACTCACGCTTATTTGCCTGACCGTCGCGATGCTGTTTGTGTCCATTGCGCAGGCGGACGTCCCCAATTACGAAGACCACATCAAGCCGCTCTTTCGGGCTCACTGTCTGAAGTGCCACAACGTGGACGACGCCGAGGCAGACCTCGATCTGTCTTCATTCGCCGCGGTGATGAAAGGTGGTTCGTCTGGCGAGGTTGTTAAGGCGGGG
>JADHNX010000277.1 GCA_016779365.1 Planctomycetaceae bacterium | reverse complement strand
CCGATAGACCTCACTGAGGTGTGTTTGCCCCTTAAGTGCTTTGTCCAGGCAGTCTTCGTCCAGCGTCTTCATTCCAAATAGGCGGGCCTGCCGGCGAATATTCTGAGTCGGCTCACGGTTGAATGTCATCTCTCGAATCGCCGCATTCATAGTCATAAGTTCATGTACAGCGACTCGCCCGCGGAAGCCGGTATGGTGGCAGTGGCTGCATCCCTTGCCTCGCATGAAGGTGGCGGTCGCCAGCATGTCCTGGGTGATGTCGAAGTGTTCGATTTCGCTCTGGGAGGGGGTGAACGGTTCAACGCACTTGGCGCAGTTTCGCCTCGCGAGTCGTTGGCCGAGCACGGCCATGACGCTTGATGCTACCAGGAATGGCTGTACATGCATGTCGATCAGTCGGGTGATTGATCCGGGCGCATCGTTCGTATGGAGGGTACTGAAAACCAGGTGTCCTGTTAGGGATGCCTGGATTGCCATCTCGGCAGTCTCTAAGTCGCGAATTTCACCAACGAGAATTACATTCGGAGCCTGCCGGAGCATGGCCTTGATGATCTTCTGGAAGGTGACGCCAATGCTGGCTCGGACTTCGGTCTGGTTGATACCATTCAGCAGATACTCAACCGGATCTTCCGCTGTGATAATTTTGCGGTCTGGTCGGTTCAGTTCGCCCAGAGCGCTGTAAAGCGTCGTCGTCTTGCCAGAGCCCGTAGGGCCGGTCACCAGAAAAATACCGTTCGGCCGCCGAATGATGTTCTGGAAAGTTCGGTAGTTTTCTTCCGAGAAGCCAAGGTTGCGGATACCAATCTTGATGCTGTCGCGGTCAAGAATTCGCATGACGACTGCTTGGCCATGATTGGTTGGCATGATGCTGACGCGAAGGTCGATCTCTTTGGGGCCGACACGTGTCTTGATGCGTCCGTCCTGGGGACGTCGTTTTTCAGCGATGTCAATTCCGCCCATGATTTTGATGCGCGAGACGATTGCTCCAAGCAGTCGTTTTGGCGGACTGTCACGCTCGATCAGCTTTCCGTCGATACGGTACCGAATCCGAATTCGGTCCTCAAATGGCTCGATATGAATGTCGCTGGCCCGCATGTTGAGCGCTTCGCTGACAATCAGATTCACAAGTTTGATGATGGGTGAACCGGAATCATCAGTAACACCGTCTCCGCCGGCTTCTGCCGCCGAAATCTCCGTTTGCGTGAAGTCGATTGCAGTTTCGGTAAATTCCTGCAACATCGAGTCGACCGATTCTGTTTCGCTCTGGCCATAGTGCCGGTTAATAGCGGTCAGGATTGCATCATTTGGAGCGACTTCACATTTGATTTCCCGGTTCAGAATGAAGCGGAGCTTGTCGATGACTTCGAACTTCATCGGATCATTAATTGCTACGACGATCGAGTCTCCGTCTATTCGCAATGGAAGCACGGCGTTCTCGCGAGCAACGGACTCGGGAACCAGCCCGATGACTGATTGCGGCACTTCGATGACGGTTAGGTCGATAGCGTCATAGCCGAATTTCGCTGCCTGAGCGCTGCTGATTTCCGTAGCGTCAACGTACTCCAGCTTCACCAGGGCGTCTTCAGCACGGATGCCAAGGCTCTTAGCCATTGCATCAGCCTCGGCAAGCTGATCCTCGCTGATCAATCCACGGTCGACCAGCTGCTGACAAATATCGTTCGACACGGGGCGTCTCCCATTTCACGCAATTTGAGCTTTGAAGTGAGGTTACGTCAGCAATGAGATGTCTCGCATTCAGTCTGACAAGGATTCCTGAGCTGCCAGCATTTGAATGTGAAACAGAAACCGTTGCCTTGAGAAGTGAAATGCGGCAACGCTGAAATATGGCTCGGACTGAAAAGGTCGCGAGGCAGCAACTTAGCTAAGCAAAAGAAGATGTGTCAGAAACGGTCGATTCTGAAGAGCCCCCTGCGGACTGTCAAGCACCTGCCCGTTCTCGTTCGATTGTTCTCGGGGCAAGCGCTGACTTGCCTGACTTTCGTTCCTTAAAACAGGCAGGGAGCGGGATCCAGAAAAGTCACTTTGCCGTCAGGTTGATGATTCCGGTCCAGTCTGCGGGTGGTTCATAGTTGTGTGACGCGATCTGCAGGAGGAGGAAGTCCTTGGCCCGATCTTTGACCGGCATCTGTCCGAGCAACTCCCGCGCTTCGTCCCAGTCACCCGCGATGAAGGCTGCCACTGCCGCTTCGAAATCGACGATGTTTTGATTGCTGACGTCGCTGCGTTTCTCGGGAGGCAGCAACTGGTTGACATCGATCGGGGCGTTGACTCCGACCGGCTTGATCAACCCGATACGACGACACCGGCCTTCGTCGGGCCGCAGAGACACTCGCACGACGTCTGCCGTTGGGCCGTCAATGAGGATCGGGCAGCCGATCTGCTTGGTCATGCTTTCCAGACGTGCCCCCAGATTTACGACCGGCCCGAAAACACCGACTTTTGCCTGATGCTTCGTGCCAATTCGACCAGCGATCGCTTTGCCACAGGCGACGCCGATTCCGATACGGAATCCTTTGAGGTCGGAACTTCTGGATTCAGAATTCGCCAGATCGAACGTGTTCAGCATGGCCAGAGCCGCTCGACAGGCCGGCAGTGGGCCTTCTGACAATGGCAACGGCCAGCCCCAGAAGCCTAACGCTGAGTCGCCCTGAAAGTCGGCGATCGCGCCGTCATGATTCACGATGTTGGTAGTCATAACTTCCAGCGCTTCGCTTACTCGATCGAGCAGTCGCTGGAGATTGTGTTTGGACTTTTCAGCGATTCTTGAATACCCTCGCAGGTCGCAAAACAGTACGGCGGTATCGTTTTCCGTTGGTTTGAGCGTTCTGCCGTCTCCGGCTTTGGAGACCGCCTCAACAACCGCTGGCGAAAAAAACTGTCTCATTCCCGCAAACTGATCTTCGAGGCAACGGACCTGTCGAATGGCTCCAACAAGCTGCGAGATCAGCTCGGCAATCTGGACATCTCCGGCGAGATCATCGGGTGTCAGTCCAGGTGGCAGTGAATCTGCATCGCCAAATCGGCCCGAAACATAGATGCACCAGGCGTTTGCCGAGCCCGCAGCAATCGGAACGCAGAATCCCCAGCGTCCACGATCGGCGGAAAACGGGCTGGATTCGGCGACGTCACTTTCTCGGCGAACCCTGACGATACTTTGTTGCTGTTTGACGGCTGCCGCGACCATGGTTCGGCTGATTTTCAACCGGTCCGTATCCTCGCCGCCGTTCCAGTGGAGAACCTTCGGTTTGGCAGTTCGAATGGTGTCCGGATCTTCGCAGTCGAGCACGGTGATCGCTGTGGCGTGAGGAATGACCGCTGAGAGGATATCGATCAACGCGACGCTCAGCTCGCGATCGCAGGTGGACAGCCAGAGGTTATGGGAGAATCGCGAGACCATCGCGACTCGATGGTCAGCCTGTCGGAGAGCCACCTGCGTATGGTTAACGCCGTGCGGGTCGTCGGCAGCCAGAAGTCGTCGGATCTGCGATTCCGGGCTGTCGCTGACGATGTGAAACATCGTGCTGCCGATGCGAAACTCTTCCCCAACCTGAATGCGTGCCTGCTGGCAGGATGTCCCGCGAAGAAGGATTGGGTTGAGCGCACCTTCCAGGCAGCGGATCGTGGCATCGCTGCCGTTCCATTCGAGGCACGCGTGGCGGCGCGAGACTTTAAGATCCCATTTGACCGCGCAGTCGTTGTCTGACCCTCGGCCGATATGCAACAGTCCTTCTTCGGGGATTGGACATTGCAGAAGTTGTGCCGGCTCAGGCCCCTGAGCGACAAGATGCGGCATGACTCCTCTTTTTTCTGATGAGGAAGTGAACAGCCTCGCGAACGTGGCCGAAGGAGATGTTCGACCATTCTGGTTGCCGGCGTCTGGTCTCTGCACGAGAAAACACAAAGTCGGCAGCGAGAGTTGAGTTTTATGTCATCGGAGGGGCAAGTTGCCACCCACGCGGAACACTTCAGAACATGCACATCGAGCGGCGGAATCTCTGAACTGGCTGGATCACAGACTGAGTCCAGCAGGACTGTAAGACTCTTCATTCGAATTCGAACAACAACTCACTGCTGGCCGCTTGTGGTATAACTTTGGCGTCGGTTAGTCCCGCTGCTGACGTGCCCGCTCTGCTGCCGCCAGGTCGAACTGCTCCTGTGCCGACAGCATTGCATCCACGGCAGATTCGACCTCACCCATGCTGCGCAGCGTCTCTCCCAGCTCTCGATAGAGCTGCCCCATGATTTCGGCGCAGGCGACGACTCCGTCGGCTGAAGTGGGGCATTCGGCCAGTCGTTCGATGGCGTACTCGCTCATCTGTCGAGATTCTTCCAGTCGATCCTGTTGACTCATCATCCGAGCGATTGAATTCCGGAAACGCGCCGACCAGAGGTGAAACGTCCCGACATTCGGCTCGCGTCTGATGAGCGACTCCTGAAGCTCGAGCGCTGATCGCAGATTCCGCTCCGCTTCAGACATCAGCGTGTGGTGTTCGGAACCGTAGAATTCCAGAGCATGGCGTTCCTGAGTGGCCGCCAGTCGGCTGAGGATGTGAATCAGCGAGTTCGTGTAAGCCGGCACGGTCGGGTGTTCTTCGACAAGTTGCCGAGCGTGTTCGGCGGCCATCGCCAGGTTGGCCTCGGCGAGTTCGGCATCTTCCGGTCGCATTCCCTCCGGGCCACTTTCAGCCTCGGCATAGGACTCCGCCAGTGCCAGGCGATATTCGGGAAGATCGGGATACTCGTCGACCAGTGCTTCGAGCAGTTTACAGGCTCGATTCAAGGTTGGGTTGATGCCGCGATTGCGTTGCTGCGAAGTTTCGCGCAGGCACAGAGCCAGCAGAAAACGATATCTGGCGACGTCAGGCGCTTCGGTGGTCAATTTTTCCAGGAGAGCGATCGCCTGAGAAAAGTGTCTGGCTCGCTCTTCCCGATCACCGTCTCTCACCGGTGGATGTCGGAACGGGCCGTTGCGAGAGCTTTGCCGATCAGGGCCGAATTCTCCCGGTCGGCGCTGCGGTTCAGGTCGGCCTTGCGGGCCCGGTCGCCGGGGATTGTTGGTCGGAAATCGTTCGTCAGGTCCTGGCCGAAGATTGTCTCGTCGCGGAAAGTCTCCGGGGCCGTCAGCGAACTGTTGAAACTGCTGCGACATCACCGACTCGCCGGGGCGAAGTCGGCGGGCGAGCAGGCTATGAGTTCGCGCTTTCTCATAACGAACGCTGGCAAGCTGCTGATCGGCTTCGGGCAGCGACTCCAGAATCTCCATCGCCTGATGATGCGAATTCTGAGAAGCCTCCTGCTGAGCAAGCATCAGCTCGCAGGCGCCGATTCCGTTCAGCAGGCCGGCCTTAATGAGGACCGGATTGCTGAACGAGTTGGACTGATCGTTGGCCGCAAGATGTTCGTAATCAGAAATCGCGATGCGATACGACGTGACGGCCGATTCGTACTTGCCGAGTCGCTGGTAAATATCGCCGACGCGCTGCCTGGCCTGCACGCATTTCAGCAGCAGCTTCGGATTGTCGTCAGACTGGCTGGCGAGACGTTCGTAGAATTCCAGCATCCCCGCCAGCAGACGAGCGGCCTCGGGCGACAGAACGGCGTGTTCAGCGCCGGAAGGACCGTCACTCGTCAGCGACGAACTCGAAGCGGCAATCGAGTCTCCCGGTGCGAACTTCTCGAAAATCCGGTCGAGCGCTTCGAGAGCCAGGTCAGACGTTTCTTCGGCGCGTTCCCGTTGGTCCCGTTCAGCCGTGTAACCGACAGCGGCGGCCACCGCGAACATCGTCAGCGAAAGAGCGGTTGCCAAAGACAGGCCGGCAACAACCGGATTACGACGCCCCCATCTCCAGAGTCGTTCTGCCGAACTGGCACGTCTGGCGAGGATCGGTCGATCAGCAGCGAAGCGACGCAGGTCTTCAGCCAGTTCACCCGCCGTCTGATACCGGTGCTTAACGTCCGGCGCGGTCGCCTTAAGGATGACCGTTTCAAGGTCGCGAGGTATGTTGGCGACAACCCGGCGAAGTGGCGCGAGTTGGCCTTCCATGATCTCGTTGATCAGCCCGCTGCGACTGGTCGCCGACAAGGCTCGTTTCTGAGTGACCAGTTCATACAGCGTAATGCCAAGGCTGTAGATGTCGCTGCGTGAGTCCGTGTTTCCTCGGAACTGTTCCGGAGCCATGTAGCGAATGGTGCCGACGACGTTTTCCGTGTGAGTGATATCGTCGCCTTCCATCGCCTTGGCGAGTCCGAAGTCTGTCACCCAGACGACTCCGTTTCCGTCGAGCATCAGATTGCCCGGTTTGATATCTCGATGCAGCGTCCCTTGAGCATGCGCGTAGTGCAGCCCGTCCGCTGCCTGAATGCCGATTTCGACGATTTGAGAAATGCTCAGGCCGTCCGCCGCTGGTGTGCCGTTGCCGGTTCGTCCAGAGGCGGCTTTGACAGTCGATTTCAAAGGTGTGCCAGTGTTTTTTGTATCGACGTTCGACGGTGAGTCTGTACTGGCTGAGCCGGTGGCACACTTCGAGTCGGCGTTGCTGAGATCGGCCTTCGGGAACGAGGGAATCGACAGACTCGTCGAGTGATCCTGCAGCAGGTCGTCCAGCTTGGAAGCCGGGCTGCGGGGGTCCGTCCGCATTTCCGGGATCGATTCTGCTGTCGCCACCGAGTCCGTATTTTCCGACTGGCCGACATTGTCCTTCGAGTCAGAACTTCGATCAGGGACAAGCGGCGCCAGATCATGGGACTGACTCCGGTCAGTCAGCCCGTCCAGTTCGGTCATCAATTGGGAAGCGACAGAATCCGACGCGGTGTCGGTACTGTCTCCTGTAAAAGTATCGAGGCCGATGCCATCGATGAGCTGCATGACGTAGTAGTGAAATCCTTCAGCCTCACCGACACCGAACACGGGGACGATGTTGGTATGGTGAAGCCGGGCGGCGGTGCGGGCTTCACGCTGAAATCTCTTCACGAGTTCCGGCTGGCTGACTGAAAGCAGCGGCAGAGCTTT